>JBLMYN010000433.1:0-3485 GCA_050258305.1 Actinomycetota bacterium | reverse complement strand
ACATCGAGCGGTTTCATCCGCGGCATTTTGAACAGCCGTGACTTTTCCATATTGGCACGCGCCGCGAACTCGGTATCAGTTGCTCCGGGGGCAAGACAGGTCACGGTTACCCCGGTGCCCTTCAACTCGTTGGCGATTGCTTCAGAAAATGAAATCACATAGGCCTTGGTGGCGTAATACACGGCCATAAGCGGCCCGGGCTGGAACCCGGCAGTCGAAGCCACGTTCATGATGCGTCCATGCCTGCGTTCGACCATGCCGGGCAGGCACAGTCTTGTAAGCTGGGTAAGGGCCGTGATGTTGACCTGAAGCATGTCCGCTTCAGTTTGCCAGGAGATGTCCTTAAATTCGCCATACGCGCCGAACCCCGCGTTGTTAATGAGCACGTCCACCTGCAGGCCACGCCGGCTTGCTTCATCAAAAAGCGCTTGCGGCGCTGTGGAGTCGGCCAGATCAGCCGGGATCACATGCACGCGGTTGCCGTGCTTCGACTGCAGTTCCTGAGCAATCTGCTCGAGTTTGGGCTGGTTGCGTGCGGTGATGATCAGGTCGAAATCGGGCGCCATAAGCCGAGCCAGATCAAGGCCGATGCCGGTTGACGCACCGGTGATAAGCGCGGTTTCGCGGCGATTCTGGGTATTCAGAGCCCCTGCGTATGCTGGTAGAACCATGATCTTTCCTCAAGGAATCGCCACAAGAGTACCTGTTCGCTTCCTGGTCTGGCAAAGCAAAAGCGGGGCAGTACCGCCCCGCTTCAAATAATGTTCTGGGGCTGATCAGTCGCCCGCCATGGCCGGTTCGCGCACTTCGTACATGGAGAGCCACGGGGTGGCAGCCTTCAAGCGTTCGTTGACGTTATTGATGTTCTGCACGCCTTCAGTCTGCAGCCATTTTTTGAAAGCATCCGGACCCTGCTTGGCATAGACAGGAATCCCGTCTTTCCACGTGGCCCGCCCGCACAGCACGCCGTTGAACTTTACTCCTGCCTCGGCAGCCAGCGCCAGCGATTCATTGAACTCGGCATTGCTGACGCCTGCCGAAAGATAAATGAATGGTTTGGTTGCCACGGCGGCGGCCCGGCGGAAGTGCTCCATGGCTTCCTGCTTTGAGTATGCTTTCTGTCCCGTGAAGGACTTTGTGCCTTCAACAAATTTCATGTTGACCGGGACTTCCACTTTCAGCACGTCGACGCCGTACTTATCTTTCGTAAACTCGGCCATGGAACCGGCCACCAGCTCAGGCTTTTTCTTTGCGAATTCAAAGCCCTTTTCATCCGCGCCTTCCTCGTAGGCGACAAACTCGAGGAAAAACGGGATGTCATTGGCACGGCACTCGTCACCGATGCGTTCCACCCAGGCATGCTTCGTGTCGTTGATTGCGGGGCCATCGGTGGGGGTGTAGTAAAGCAGGATCTTTACGCAGTCTGCCCCGGCGCCCTTCAGTCTCTGCGCTGACCAGTGGTCCAGCAGGTCAGGCAGGCGGCCGGGACCGGTTTTGTCATAGCCGGTCTTTTCATAGGCCAGCAGCAGGCCGGCGTTTTTGGCGCGGCGGCGGGAGGCGGGCAAGCCCCATTCCGGGTCGAGCAGGATTGCGCTGGCGTGCGGTGTAAGGACCTCACTGACCAGGGTCTTGAACTCCTCCATCATGGCATCAGTGATCTCACCGCCCTTTTCCTTGGCCAGGGCCTTCTGTAGAGAACCGCGCTGGTCCATCGCGGCGGCGGCGATCACGCCCCGGCTATTGGAGACGCGCTTCATTCCAGCAAACTTTCCGGGAGTAATTTTCACGGCTTTTGTCCTCCTCTTGACCTGATTGCCCCGCTTAGAGGGCACTGAATCTATGGCTGATAGAATTGCCAGAAGCTAAGATGCTGAATGGCCGCACAGTATTGCTTCAAAGGGCAGCCAACATAGCCAATCCAACATTTTACTAAATCGCGGATTCGGGAGCCTGTGCGTTCGTGCTTGCATCCGGAAAAATCGGCATTATAGAATTCGCTGCAAATGAAGGCGATTCACGCGAAGAGTAAAGCTATCCATCAGGGCAGGCGATCAAGGCCCGCGGCAAAGAACATTGGCGAAGGGCGGGGCAAGTTTCATGGGCGAAGAGGGCACGGGCAATTATTCCTGCCTGGCGTCCCGGTCCCGGAAACCGGGATTTATGAGGTCATCCATGACCGTGCTCATCGCGAGGCGCATGAGGCCGTGATGCATCGAGGGGACCCTTTCCCGCTCTGCGACCAGTGTGACGCGCGCGTGCGCTTCAAACTCGTGCGCACAGCGCCGTACATTTTTGACGATGAGGACTTTGTCGAAGGTCCGTAATCGCCCGTCCGGTCAGGCCAGGGGAAGCAGCGGCAGGTTTCGCAAAACTGCCTTTTGCCGCTCAATCAGCGATTCAACTCCGTTTGCCGCCAGGTCCATCATTCGCTTGAGCTGGGTTTCATCAAACGGATGCTGCTCGGCTGTGGCCTGGATCTCGACAATCTTTCGTCCGCCTGTCATGACGAAATTGAGGTCGACCTCGGCTTGCGAATCTTCTTCGTAGCACAAATCCAGCAGGATGCTGCCTTCCACAATGCCTACGCTTACTGCGGCGACAAAATCGCGGATGGGCGCCTTTTTCAACGTGCCCGCTTCCAGCAGCTTTTCCATCGCGAGGCCGAGGGCGATGAATGCTCCGGTAATGGAGGCGGTCCGCGTGCCGCCATCCGCCTGGATCACATCGCAGTCGAGGGTGATGGTCCGTTCGCCGAGCTGGTTCAGGTCGACGGCGGCCCGTAAGGCCCGGCCAATAAGCCGCTGGATCTCATGCGTACGTCCGCTCTGCCGTCCCCGGCTGGCCTCGCGCGGCGTGCGGGTCAGCGTGGAGCGCGGCAGCATGCTGTACTCGGCGGTGATCCAGCCCTTGCCGGAGCCCTTCAGGAACGCAGGCACGGATTCTTCAACTGAAGCTGTGCAGATCACGCGCGTGTTGCCGACCTCGATCAAGGCCGCGCCTTCCGCCATGGATGTAAAGTTGGGGATGACGTTGACCGGGCGCATCTGGTCAGGTGCACGATTGTCAGAACGGAAGATTGCGTCTTTGCTATTTTTCAATGTCAATCAGCTCAATGTTTTCTATTGGGCAACCGAGGAACTTTTGCCCAAGACGACGGAATTTCTCCACCGAGTCAGTAGCATAACAGTGCAGGCTGCCCGCTTGCCTGCCTGTCTCGTGATTGCCAAGCAGAGCACGAACCTTGGCTGCGGTAGATTCAGCCGAATCCACGATTTCAACCTGCGGCGGCGTCACTCGCCGCAACAGCGGCCTGATCAGGGGATAGTGAGTGCAGCCGAGAAGCAGAACGTCAGCATTGCGAGCTCCGTCACGAAAAATTTCATCGATGTAGATGTGCGCCACCTGTTCTGTCACTGGATGCTCCACCCATCCTTCCTCCACCAGAGGAACAAACAGGGGGCAGGCCTTCTCGTTTGCCTCAAGGC
>JBLMYN010000432.1:0-15009 GCA_050258305.1 Actinomycetota bacterium | reverse complement strand
GCTTTTTCTATGCTGCTTCATTATCTTGCTCTGGTGCTGGAGTGGGTCTTTTTCGTTGGCTTGGCAGGCTCGTTGATCGTCTCCATTCTGGCTTTCGTGGGTGACCTCCACGTCTTCTTCGACAACGACGAGGAACCCGAGGACCGGGCCATTTCTCCAGGTTCCGCTGGAGCCGACGACTGATCCGCTGGCATCTTTCCGGGCGCCCCCGCCCGGACGCGGTCGTCAGCAGCCACTGCCGTCTCATATATTGGGATGTACCCTGATTTCTTTTCAGAAATACCGTCTTGATGGTATTCCTCTGCTGGTTCTGCGGCCCCATACTAAAGAGGTCAGAGAAGAGGCGGTCTCAAACCTGGGACCGGCCAAATACCAACGGGCGATTTCGAACCTGTAATTAGCCCTCTCAATCTCGGGACCGCGGCCGGAGCTTCCTGCTGAAGGTTTGCAGGCTGATCTTGCATACCCCAATTCATGCTGCCTTGCTTGGTTCGATAGCAAAAGTGGAGAGACGGCCGCCTTCCCGAAATTCATTTCAATAGCAGGAGGACTTAAATGAGCGCCACCGCCGCCATCACGTCAGCTCTTGCGGCGAGCTTACCTACCAGGTTCTTTGACCGGCTCTCCCGAAGCAGGGAGCGCGTCCTGCTTCTCGACTATGATGGGACCATTGCTCCATTCTCCTCGAATCGTGAGCGGGCATTCCCTTATCCCACCGTACCGGAGCTCCTTGACTGCATCATGAGCACCTGCCAGACCCATGTAGCCCTGATCAGTGGCCGAGCTGCGCGCGAGGTTCCGCCCCTACTTGGCATGACGCCCCACCCGGAGATATGGGGCACTTCAGGAATCGAACGCCTGGATGCCGACGACCGATATTCAGTCGCCGAGCTGAGCCATGATACGGAGCAGGCTCTGGCGGAAGCCCAGGACGCCCTCCGCCATCACGGCCTCGATGCCCTCTGCGAACTCAAACCCGGCGCCGTCGCCGTGCACTGGCGCAGCTTGAGCCGGTCGCGCATGGAAGAGGTCAGGGCGAAAGCGTACCACGCCTTTTCTCCGTTTACGGGAACACATCAGCTCCTGCTGAGCCAGTTCGATGGCGGTATGGAACTCCGGCTGCGCACGCGCAACAAGGGCGACGTGGTGCGGGCCATGCTTGCAAGCTATGACCCCGCGGTGCCCATCGCGTACCTGGGAGACGATAACACCGACGAAGACGCTTTCCGCGCTCTGAACAAGAGCGGCTTGACCGTGCTGGTTCGGCCCACCTGCCGCTTCACCGCGGCACAGGTCTGGCTGCAGCCACCCAACGAACTTATTCAATTCCTTGAAAAATGGGTCCAGGCCTGCGGCGGAGAGATGTGAGCAGGCGGAGCCCCGTCATTGGGAAATAGAGATCAATAGATCGGCGCCTCACCCTGCGGCCGCGTCTTCCACCTGCGATGCACCCAAAGCCACTGATCGGCATACCTGGTAACGTACCCCTCGATCTCTTTTGTAAACATTGCCGTGTTGGCGACCGTATCCGCTTCGCCGTTGCCGCTGCGTACCAGCTTCATGGCCGGTTCAAAACAGATCTTGTACTTGCGCAGCGCCTTGTCCCATACGCAAAAAGCCGGGACAACAGCCGCATCCGTGTGCAAGGCAACCCTGGCAATGCCGGTGGCCGTGCATGCGGGAACGCCGAAAAAGTCAACGAACGCGCCCTGTGGCGGCGTCATATTGGTATCCATCAGGATGCCGATCACTTCTCCGTTCTTGAGGGCCTTGAGCAGCCCGCGCGCGTAATCCTGCTTGGAAAAAGTGCGGTTCCCGTGCAGGGTGCGATAACGGTCTACCAGGGCGTCAATCAGGGGATTATCCAGCGGACGCACCACAATATTCATAGGATGACCGTACAACGAGTGGGCGAATGAGCTGATTTCCCAGCCACCCAGATGCGCGGTCAGCAATACCACGCCTTTACCGCGAGCTTGCGCCTCCGCAAAATTCTGGAAGCCCTGGTAAACCACTGTGCGGGAGACGTTCTCTTTTGTGTAGCGCGGAAACAGCGTGAACTCAGCCAGTTGGCGTCCCAGGCTGATGAACACGCCGCGCAGGATCTTCTTTTTCTCCTTACGGCTTCTTGCCGGGAACGCCAGATCCAGGTTGCGCATGCCTACCTGTCGCAGCCGCCGGTGCGCTGCATGGATCAACAGCGCGAGCGTAATGCAGAGGGCCCTGACCAGCGGCCGGGGCAGCCACCGCATTAGCTTGGCCAGCAGCCAGACCGGTACGTACTCAAGGCGAAAGCGCATGTGGGAGAACTTTGGACGGTACCATCGCGCATAAAATATTTCAAATCGCGTAACCAGCTTGCGTTCCCCGCCTCAATCCGGTGACAAGATTTCTCATCCATGAAATGGCCGATTTTTTTCGGGAATAATTCGTCTGTAGAATGGTTCGGCAACATATCAGGAGAAGATCGATGAAGATTTGGCTGACCATAGGCGCTCTTGCCGGCCTGCTGGCGTTTGCCGGATGCAAGGCGAGCGCTCCCGGAGGTGTGGAAAGCAAGGTAATGACCGGCATCAAGCATGATGTAACCATCGGCGGTAAAAATGACAAGAATCCCCTCTCCGCCACTTCTGACAATATCCATGACGGCGGCGAGCACTTCCACCATCATTGCCAGATCTGTCACGGGCTCGATGGGCAGAACACCGGGGTGCCTTTCGCAACCAGGATGGCGCCTCCCGTCGCCGATCTCGCCTCAAAAGACGTTCAGGACTACGCAGACGGCCAGTTGAAATGGATCATTCAGAATGGCATTGAACCATCTGGAATGCCGGGATGGAAAGGCATTCTCACGGACGAGGAAATGTGGAAGATGGTCCTCTACATCCGTCACCTTCCGGCGAAAGGCAGCCTGGGCGAGCCGGCAATCTATAAAGAGGAAGCCGAAGAGCACGAAGCCGCCGAGCACCAGCACGGCAAAGGCGCGAAAGCCACACCGACGCCCTCCCACATGCGTTCTCACTGATGCGGCAAAGACCCATGATGATGGCGGAGTGAAAACCGCTCCGCCGCGTGATGCTGGGATTGAGGCGCAAGCCGACATTCCCTTCCTGAATGCGACAAGGCACGACTCAAGTCGTGCCTTGTTCTCGTCTCAAAAACAGAAGATTGAAAATTCTGCCCGGGCCATCCCAGGGAAAGATTCTACCGTGCTGCTTCGGGAGCATTGGTTGCGGTTCCCACAGCTTTGCGCACCGCTGAGACAAACGGGTCGCCCCCGGATGGCGTCGGTACGCCGCCCGTCAGGATTGTTTTAAACGGTACAAAGCGTCCGTAGAGTTCTCCGGTTGCATCGTTGTCCTGCTTGATCACATTTCCGTTCAGCGTAACTCCGGCAAATAACCCGCGGGCGCGCGAATACGTCAGCACTTCAGCCCGGAGTTTCCAGTCCGTCGCGCCTTCCACGTGACGCCCCACGGGACCGGCAGCAGCGCTTGCGTCCACACCGATCTTGAACTTGCTGGAGAGCAGCGCCTGCATGCCGCGGTCGTTCATGATCATCATGACCAGATCCACGGCCTGGCCGCCGATCTGCAAGCCAAAACTTCCGCCGGTGATTGCAAAAGGCGCGGGAGCGCTCCATCCATTAGCCGTGCGGCATGTGGCCATGCCTCTGCCATGAGCGCCGCCGATAATAAATCCACCTTTGATCAGCGAGGGTACCACGGCTACACATTTCGCCGAATCCAGGATCTCCACCGGAATGCCTTTGTCCGGCGTGGCCATGATTTCATTCAGGACGGTGGCCGCCGCCTGCGCGCGTTCCGCTGCAGTGTCCGCGAAGGTCAAACTGCAGACTGCAAGTGCAAACAGCACTACACAGAAAACTTTTTTCATAATTTCCTCGGTAAAGATTGTAGAGCACGGATCAGCTCTTGAGAGAGATGCCGGGAGAATAATAAAGGGTTGGATACGGCGACCCTCGTGACCGTTTCCAACCCCCGTCTCCCAGGTTCTGTGGTAGGTGAACAGAGTATCCACTCACACAGTTTTTGCAGCAAGTAACCGGGGTGCTGCAGGGACAGGGCGTATAGGACATGTACTTAGAGGCCAGTTCCAGGTGCGCGACCGGCAGTGCCGCAGGATTGCCGGGACCGGTCCGCCCGATTCAAACTGAACAAGCCGGCGTCGTCCAACTTCGTCCCAACCAGAGACATGCTGCGCCCTGCGCGTCATCACTTCCCCCTCTCGTAATCTCTTCCCAATGATGCGGAAGAAGCAAAGCGAAGCCGGACCTGTACTCCGGCCGGGGCCGCATTCGCTCCTCTGGTTCGAGTACTGAACAAGCCAGACATACCCTTTCCGAAACTGCATCACCGACCTGCGCGCCGGCCAACTCGATCCGGGCAGCCGGGAAATGCCTTGCCTAATCGATGCAATCCCTTGCAGTAAAGGATCGGCGCCATCAGTACCGTCAGCCTCTTAAAGCGAGGTAGAACGTTGAGGAGGAACGGCTTAGCAGCGAGCGATGCCTCCTGATGCTCGGCAAAACGGCGAAGCAATTGCACTAACCCACGCCAAAATTCGCGGTTGATGTGAACTCAGCCGTTGAGAGTGACACCGCGCGTCCCGAAATTCAACCTTATGCGAGGCAAAAAAATGTCCCGGAAGCTGATCCTTACCGTCTCTCTCGTGCTTTTAGCCTGCGGTCACTCTTTCGGTTCCTGTGCTTCACCGCAGAACCAGATAGAAGCCGAGAATTGCCTCCCGGGGAACCCTTCCTCCGACTGGGCAGTCAGCGGAGCGGGCGATCCCACCATTCAGGGCTTCGCGACGGACATCAGCGTCAACGCCGGACAGACCATCAGCTTCAAGATCAACACCACAGCTTCCGCTTACACAATTGGCATATTCCGAATCGGATACTACGGCGGATTGGGCGCCCGCAAGGTGGCCAGCATTACCCCGTCTGTGCCTTTGCCCCAGACCCAGCCCGCGTGTCTGACTGATGCCACCACAAGGCTTTTTGACTGCGGCAACTGGGCTGTCTCGGCATCATGGGCGGTGCCATCAACGGCTGTTTCAGGCGTGTACCTGGCTGTGCTGGTGCGCTCGGATACGGGCGGCGCCAGTCAGATCATCTTCATCGTCCGCAACGATTCGAGCACCTCTGACATTGTTTTCCAGACTTCCGACGAAACCTGGGAGGCTTACAACGATTACGGCGGCCATAGTCTTTATGGCCCGACCTCCTTTGATTTGACCAACCGCGCGTACAAGGTCAGCTACAACCGGCCGTTCAACACGGTGAACCTCGATCCACAATCCTGGTTCATGTATGCAGAATATCCGATGGTCCAATGGCTCGAGGCAAACGGCTATGACGTGACCTATGTCACCAGTGTGGACGCTGCCCGAAATGGAGCGCTGCTCAAGAATCACAAACTCTATCTTTCCGTGGGGCATGACGAGTACGCATCGGGACCGAAGCGGGCCAGCGTGGAGGCGGCGCGCGATGCCGGCGTCAACCTGGCATTCTTCAGCGGCAACGAATTCTTCTGGAAAACACGCTGGGAGAACAGCACTGACGCAAGCAATACCCCCTTCCGTACGCTGGTTTGTTACAAAGAGACGCTCGGGCCAAATTCAAATCCTGTGGCCACCGCCGCAGTTGACCCGCTTGACCCGCCCACCTGGACCGGAACGTGGCGCGATCCCGCCAAGAGTCCGCCGGCCGATGGCGGAAGGCCGGAAAATGCGCTCACGGGCCAGTTGTTCCGTGTGAATGGTCCCGGCGCCGACAACACGGATCTCTCCATCAAGGTGCCGTCTGCCATGGGCAAATTGCGCTTCTGGCGCAATACGCCCAATGTATCGACTCTGGCGTCCGGCGCAACCTGGACATTGCCCGCTGCCAGCCTCGGCTATGAATGGGACGTGGAAGAAGACAATGGTTTCCGGCCCGGAGGGCTTTTCGATCTCTCCAGCAGTACGTACGCGCTGACCACTGACTACCTGCTGGACGCCGGCGGCTTATACGGCGCCGGAACAGCCACGCACAAAATGTCTATCTATCGCGCTACCAGCGGCGCGCTCGTGTTCGGCGCCGGCACGGTACAGTGGTCGTGGGGCCTGGATTCATCGAGCGGCGGTACAGTCGATCTGAATATGCGGCAGGCGACTGTCAACCTGTTCGCGGACATGGGAGTGCAGCCCGCCACACTGCAGGCGGGATTGCTTCCGGCCACCAAATCAACGGACACAATAGCGCCTTCATCCACCATCACGTCCCCAGCAAATGGCGGTTCTGTGCAGCTTGGCGCCACCATGACCGCAACAGGAACAGCGGCCGACAATGGAGGCGGGCTGGTCGCCGGGGTTGAAGTATCGGTCGACAGCGGAGCAACGTGGCACCCCGCAACTGGCACGACGAGTTGGTCGTATACATGGGTAGCGAGCACGGCAGGTTCATTCTCAGTTCTGAGCCGCGCAGTCGATGACAGCGCCAATCTCGAAACTCCATCCGCCGGCGTGACCGTCAATGTCCTTGGGATTACCGGGCTCACGCTCACTCCTTCAACAGTTTTGGGAGGCAGCTCATCGCAGGGGACGGTGACGATCAGTGCGCCGGCCGGAACCGGCGGGGCCACAGTTGCCCTGAGCAGCAGCAACCCGACAGTTGCCTCGGTGCCAGGCTCAGTGGTGGTACCGGCGGGAAATACCAGCGTGAGTTTCTCCATCACGACGATACCGGTAGGAATATCGACGCCGGCCACGATTACCGCCGGGTTTGTGAACAGCGCGAATGCGACCCTGACAGTGAATCCGGTTTTCCCGCCTCCTCCGGGCACGGTGGATATTGACGCCAACGTATCAACGCACCAGAGCTCCTCGGCTACAAGCATCACCAGCGGCGCTTTTTCCACGCAGGCGGGAGATGAACTGGTTCTGGCGCTCATTTCCAGTGACGCACTCCAGTCCAACATGACGGTCAGTGGGGTCACCGGAGCCGGCCTTACCTGGACTCTGGTCCTGCGGACCAACGCGCAGGGTGGTACTGCGGAGATATGGCGGGCCTTTGCGCCTTCCATCCTGTCGAACGTAACCGCGACCGCTACCTTCTCGCAGTCGTCTCCTTCAGCATCGATCACAATCATGACCTTCGCCGGGGTGGACACCTCCGGCACGAATGGTTCCGGCGCAATCGGCGGAACGGCCAGCACCAGCTCGGCAAGGGGAGCGCCAACAGCATCCCTGACAACCACGCGCAGTAACTCCTGGGTGCTGGGGGTCGCGAACGACTACACCAGCGCAATCGCCAGAACGCCGGGCGCCAATCAGATGCTTATTGATCAGTACTTCACCCCGACCGGGGACACATTGTGGTCGCAACGGCAGAGCGCGGCCACGCCCGCCAGCGGCACCAGCGTGACCATTAACGACACTGCGCCCACCGCGGACAGCTACAACATGGCCATTGTGGAAGTACGCCCGCCACTCGTTGGGACGTTCAGCATTTCCGGCAATGTTTCCGCGAGTGGGGCCGGCGCCACAGTCTCGTTGACCGGCGCGCTGTCGCAGACAGTGACTGCAGATGCCTCCGGAAATTACTCGTTCATCTCCCTTCCGGCGGGTTCGTACACGGTTACGCCGGGCAAGACCGGGTTTGCCTTCAGCCCGGCCAGCCAGGCGGTGAGCATAACCACTGCGAACGTCAGCAACGTCAATTTCACCGCAGCGCCAACCTTCTCGATTTCCGGGAGTATCACGCCGTCAGCAAGCGGCAGCGGTGCGACCGTCACCCTCAGCGGAACGGCTTCGGCGACGGTGACAGCGGATAGTTCGGGAAATTACACCTTCAGCGGGCTGGTGAACGGAACTTATACCATCACACCAGGCAAAGCGGGCTTCAGTTTCTCACCCACATCCCAGACCGCCACCATCAATGGCGCGAACGTCACCGGCATCAACTTTACTGCCCAGGCGCAGGGCTTCAGCATCTCGGGCAACCTCTCAGCCATCGGCGCCAGCGCCAGCGTAGCCCTGAGCGGCGCCGCAAACGCAACAACCATGGCGGATGCTTCCGGCAATTACATCTTCACCGGACTCGCGGACGGCTCGTACACGGTGACTCCGAGCAAGGCCGGATACGCGTTCACGCCTGCATCACAAACCACAAGCATCTCGGGCGCGAACGTCACCGGAATCAACTTCACTGCGCAGGTGATTGCCACCACGAACCTGGCGATCGACGTCAAAACCTCGAAGAACGGCTCAGCGGCGAGCGCCACCATTGCCTCGCCGGCA
This sequence comes from Actinomycetota bacterium, assembly GCA_050258305.1. Classification (GTDB taxonomy): domain Bacteria; phylum Acidobacteriota; class Terriglobia; order Terriglobales; family Acidobacteriaceae; genus Angelobacter. Next base: position 6,702 of record JBLMYN010000432.1, on the reverse strand, counting down.
TTTTCGACTGCCTCAGGCAATGAACTGCTGCTTGCCTTCATCTCCACCGATTATCTGGGTGGCGCCAACACGACTGTGACCGGCATCAGCGGCGGCGGCCTTACATGGACGCTGGTAGTGCGCTCGAACGCACAAAGCGGGACATCAGAAATCTGGCGAGCGTTCGCATCTTCGCCTCTTACCAACGCTACGGTGACCGCCTCATTGTCGCAGAGCGTGGTGAGTTCAATGACGATCGTGAGTTACACGGGAGTCGATCTGAGTGGCACAAACGGCTCGGGCGCGATTGGAGCATCTGCCGCCAGAAGCGCATCCACGGGCGCGCCCAGCGCTTCCGTAACGACGACGCGCAACAACTCCTGGGTCTTCGGAGTCGGCAACGACTTTGATAATGCCGTTGCCCGGACGCCTTCCAGCGGCCAGTCGCTGATCAACCAGGATTTGACACCTGCCGGCGACACGTACTGGGTGCAGATGCAGAACGCCCCAACTCCGGTCGGCGGGACAACGGTCAGCATCAGTGACACTTTCCCCACCACAGACCGGTGGAACCTGGCCGTGGTAGAAGTATTGCCCGCCCTGGGACCCTACAGCATTTCCGGGAGCATTACTCCCGCGCAGACGGGAATGACCATGTCTCTCAGCGGAACGGTAACGACCTCCGTTGTGCCGGATGGGACCGGAAATTACATTTTCACCGGTCTTCCGAGCGGGTCCTATACGGTTACGCCGGTCAAATCGGGCACAACGTTCAGTCCGGTCAATCAGGCGGTCACCATCAACGGGGCCAGCGTCACCGGAATAAATTTCGCCATTCTCCAGCCGGTTCTGGCCCTGAGCCAGACGGGCGTGTTCTTCTCCGGCAATGTCGGCGGCAGCAATCCCGCGCCGGCGTCAATCAACCTCACAAATACCGGCGGCAGCACACTGACCTTCACAGCGGCAAGTGACAGCGCGTGGCTCACTGTGACGCCCACCAGTGGAACAGCGCCGCAGTCGCTGCTGTTCTCTGCCTCCACGAGTGGGCTGGCCATTGGCACGTATACCGGCCATGTGACCATCACCCCGAGCTCCGGCGCGCCGGCAACCATCACTGTGACCCTGAAGGTGGTGATGCCGACAGATTGGCTGATGGTGGAGCATGACGAGGCGCGAAGCGGCATTGCAGTTGACGAGACCACCCTCTCGCCCGCGAACGTCGGGAATCTCGCGCTCGCGTGGAGTGCCGCGGTGGATGGCTCAGTCACGGCGCAGCCGCTCTACGCACACTCGGTGAACATTGCCGGCCAGACGCGCGACGTCCTGCTGGTGGGAACCGGCGGCAACTCGCTTTACCTGCTCGACGCAGGCACCGGCGCCCTGATCTGGAGGCGAAACTTCGGAGCGCCAACGCCGAATACCTGGGGTCTCCCGGATGGCTTTGGTATTGAGGGGCCTCCGGTCATCGATCGCGTGGCGGGACGGATTTACACCGTTTCGACAGACGGAAACTTCCATACGCTGAACCTGGCAGACGGCACGGATACATTCACGCCACTGGCGCTCATCGTGAATCCGACGACGAACAAGGTCTGGGGCGGCTTGAACCAGGTGGGCAACAGCGTTTACGTGGTCACGGCAAGCAATGGTGGCGACGTAGCGCCGTGGCGCGGAGAAGTCTATCAGGTGAATGTCTCGGCGGCTCCGGCCCTGACCAACGCATTTGTGGTGGTGCCGTCGATCGCCGCGCCGAACGGGGGCGGCGGGATCTGGGGCTATGGCGGCGTCTCTGCCGACCTGGCTAACGGAAACATCTATGCAGCCTCGGCGGACGACTCAAATGTTTCGACAAACGGCACGGAAGGATACACGCCATATTCTGACAGCATGATTGCCTTGAATGGCAATGTTGGATTGCTCGGCTATTACCAGCCCTCGCAGCCGGCCACGTTCTCATGCACGGGCGCGCCCTGTGATCTTGATTTCGCTTCCACGCCGCTGATCTTCCAGCCGGCAGGCTGCCCGCAGTTGCTCGCGGCCGGGAACAAGAACGGCAACCTCTATCTCTTCCGCTCCTCTGACCTCATCTCGGGCGGACAACCGCTGCAGATTCTGAATCTCAATGTGGCCGCTGACTCGCTGGGTAGCGGCGGTGTTGGCGGAACTCCGGTGTACGATCCGGCGACGAATATGCTTTACATCGTCGACGCCGGACCGGGCGTAACAGGCGTGGCCGCCGGTCTGGTGGCAATGAATGTAACCCCAAGCTGCACGCTGCAGGTGGCGTGGAGCAACCCGCTCGGCGGCTTCGATACGCCAAACTCCACTCCGACGGTGGCCAATGGAATCGTATTCGTCGGCCAGGGAAATACGGGCGTGATTCACGCCTATAACGCCACCACCGGCGCAGAGCTTTGGCACAGTGGGACTTCTTACGGAGCGGCGGCCACATTTGCAGCGCCGATCGTCGCCGGCGGAAAATTGTACGCAGGCTCCTGGACAAGCTTCACTGGCGGCGGCATCGTGGGAGCATTCTCACTTCCTGCGGCTTCGTTCTCGATCTCAGGAACGGTGAGTCCGTCGGCTTCAGGCAGCGGAACTCTTCTGACTCTGAGCGGAGGGGCAAGCGCTACCCAGACCGCAAACAGTGCGGGCAGCTACACCTTCGCGGGCCTGGCCAACGGAACCTACACCATTACACCTTCCAAGGCTGGCTTTACGTTCACTCCGGCTTCGCAGACCGTAACGGTCTCCAACGGGAACGTCACGGCGGTGAACTTCACCGCGAATGGGCAGACGTGGAGCATCTCCGGGAATGTCTCCGCCAATGGAGCAGGCGCGGCGGTGGCCTTGAGCGGGTCCGCAACCGCGTCCACCACCGCAGACAGCACGGGGAATTACAGTTTCAGCGGGCTGGCCAATGGAACCTACACGGTGACGCCTTCCAAGTCCGGCTTCACGTTCAGTCCGGCGAGCCAGACGGTGGCGGTGAACAACGCGAATGTCGCGGCATTGAATTTCTCGGCCACGTCAAGCGGCAGTACGGGCCTGGCAATTGACGTGAATGTCTCGAAAGATGGCACTTCCGGAAGTACAACCATTGCCACGCCGGCGTTCTCCACTAAATCAGGCAACGAACTTCTGCTGGCATTCATTGCCACAGATTATCTTGGCGGACCGAACACCACCGTTTCCGGCGTGGCAGGCGGAGGCCTGACCTGGAAACTTGCACAGCGCACCAACGTACAGAGCGGTACCACGGAAATCTGGACGGCCTTCGCCGGCACGGCCTTAACCAACGTAACCATGACGGCCACTCTCTCCCAGAGCGTGGTGTCCTCCATCACGTTGATGAGCTTCACGGGTGTTGACACGACCTTGGGCGCCAACCTGCCCAATGCCATCGGCGCGACTGGAACAGGCAATTCGGCCAGGGGCGCTCCCACTGCATCGCTGGTCACCACGCGAGCGAGCTCCTGGGTCCTCGGCGTGGGAAATGACTACGACAACGCCATTGCGCGCACGCTGGGCGCAGGGCAGACGCTTGTCCACCAGTTCCTCACGCCCACCGGCGATACCTACTGGGTTCAGATGCAGACCGCCACGACACCATTGAGCGGAACGACAGTAACGATTAATGACACCGCCCCGTCGAGCGACAGATACAACCTCAGTATTGTTGAGGTACGAACGCAATAGGGATCGCTGCATGGAGAGTGTCTTGAAGCGGGATAAGACATCTCCGCGAATGCATGGCAGAATCAAAACGAGGCGCCCCGGTCAACAAGCCTGGCCTCTGCAGGCTTGTTGATCAGGGAAAACTTAAGGCGCTACTTCGATGATGTCACCAGAGAGTGGGTGATCGCATGGACGGAGAGCGCAATCCGGTTCTGCACGCCCACTTTGCGCATGAGCTTCGCCACATGGGCCTTCACCGTTCGTTCTTCGATCCCCAGCACTGAACCGATCTCTTTGTTTGAACGGCCGGCCACCAGCAGTTCCAGAACTTCTTTTTCGCGGTCCGTGAAGGTCACGCGACCCGCCGGGAAGATGCGGCCGGGCGAAGATGTGACGCGCTCGATAAAGATGGAAAGCACGCGGCGCGGCGCCCAGACCGAGCCCTGGTGAACAATGCGCATGGCTTGAATAAATTCCGCCGGTGATGCCGCCTCATCCACGTAACCCTTGGCTCCGGCGGCCAGGGCTTTGAGAATGGTTTCGTCATCGGCGCCGCTGCCGGTGACAATGATGCGCAGGTCCGGACGCGCGGCCTTCAGGCCGGCCATCACATCGAAAAGGTTCTGGCCCGCACGTGTACCAAGGAGCACGAGGTCGATGTCTTTGCGTGGGCCCAGTTCTGCGAGACTGCACGAGATCAACTCCAGATCCTGTTCCGTGTCGAACAGCGACTTCAGTCCGATGAATCGCAGTGGATCGCTTTCCACTACCGCGATGCGGATTGTTGGCTTCTTGGACATGGCTACCTTCATCAAAACTCCTTCCCCGACGGTGGCGCGTGTGAGGAACTTAAGTACAATATAACTCGGACAGCACTGAAGGTATCATGAACCTCAGCCGCTGCCCATTTCCAAAGAGGGTACATGTACGAAAAGAAGGACGCTGAATCAGGTGTTCGTCTGAGGCGTCACTTGCTGGCTTCCAGGAACATTTGCTCCGGTAAGAGATCCAGGTGGTCGCTCTGGCCCAGAAGAAATCCGCGGCGATAACCATCACAATAGCTGGATTTGGCCGCCGCATCCTTTTTGCTGTCCGCGTTAAAACTGCACTTGACCGAATTCATTTCGGCCGGGTGTGTGCCCGTAAGCTCAGAGCGGGAAGCGGCGAGTCCATCCTGGTAACCCAGCGTGACGCCGCGATCAAACAGGGCGTTCCCGGGGTCGCCGCGTCCCGGATGGGCGTCCAGCGATTCGCCGATCATGCGTAGACTATCCACAGCGCGAAACGCCTTTCCCACATAGCCATCGCCGTAGCCTGCCTCCAGGCCCAGGGCAAAGCCCAGTTCGAAGGATTTCCTGGGCCCAAAGCTCCGCTCGTAGCCGAGGGGCAGCCCCTTGAAGTGCTTGTATCTGGTCCGGGGCTTGCGCGCCATATTGATGTCAATATTGCCCGCATGATAGCCGGCGTCATAACCATGCCGGTAGCCATGGGCAAAAACCGATCGCGTGAAGAGCGCTCCCGTGCCGGACTCCTTGAGGTGGCCGTCGTGCTCTCTTGCCTGCGCGGAAACGGCAAAAGCCAGAGCCATGGCTGCGCTGATGACAAATCTGGAAATCACTGCGGAAACGAGCCCCTGACGTGACGTTAGGATGAAGAACCTGATTACCAGGATGTCATATTCACCGCGCCGGCTAAGGTCTATTTGCCATCACCTTAAGATTTTCTATGAATTCTCGTAAATCGTAAGTAGCCGGATACTTGCGTCACCTTAACCCAATCATGAAGAGTTTTAGGCCCCCCTGGCCGCTGAACAAAAAACCTGGGGGAAACTGCGGCAGGGAGGGAGGAACTCAGACTGATTAAAACGAGATCCCCCGGGATGGTTAAACGGCCGCCCGGGGTGTTCCGTTTCCCTCCCCTGCGGTTAGGTCAGATACGCATGAGAACCTTGCTGCGCCATTTGCTGTTCGTGTGTCTTCTTGCGCCTTCAAGCTATCTTTCTGCCCAGACTGTCAATCCTTTCGACATTCAGTTGAAACAGGTTCAAAGCAGCTTCTCTTCAGCCGGAGAACTGCAACAGCTTGTCCTGCTCGACCGAATATTCCGCCTGGCAGATTACATTGATCATCGGCATGCCTTGCTCGCCTTCCTTGATTCCGTTGCTGCCGACGCCACGGAGCCACAGACCAACCGTCGCGAAGCCTCTGCGATATCTGCTCAGTTGCGGGGCGAGAACGCAGCCGGAGCGCCACCTCGCTGGTTTGCGCAGGCCGAAAGCCGGCGTCAGGTGCTCTCGGCGGCGGCCCAACTCACCGGGCCCCAAGTCGCTGAGCCTTACCAGCTCCTTTCCGAACTTGAGCACATGGCGGGATCGCCGAACGCGACCGAGCATATTGAAAAGGCGGCCCAGCTTTCACCCACTGTGGAACGGTGGCGGCTTTTGGCATCATTCACGGATGATCCCTTTCAGAAATTTGCCGCGATTCAATCCGGGCTGACGCTTGACCCTGACGATGCCCGGCTCAATTTGCAACTGGCCGAATATTACGTTGGACGCAATGAGCCGGAAAAAGCGCGTGACCTGCTCACTCGCGCTGCTGCGGCGTGGCCAGGCAACTTTGTTCTCCGCGAACGTTTAGCCGGACTCTATCTCAGGCTCGGCTTGCGATCGCAGGCCTTGCGCGAGCTCAGGGACCTGCAGCAACAGTGGCCCAATCCACTGTGGCTCTGCAGCCACCTTGCCGCCGATTATGAGCAGCTTGGGCTGCGCGATGAAGCTGCCGCGCTGGCCGCTTCTGTGTTATCGAGGCAGAAGAACTCTCCGGAGATGCTGCAACTGCTCACCCGCTTCCATCGGAGCCGGCACATGCCCCGGGAACTGGAGGGCGATGACTTCTCCCTTGCTGCGCTTCAGCCCCAGTCTCCGGATGTATGGCGCGAACTATCCATGCTGCAGGCCGGTTCCGGGGATCTGAAAGGGGCGCGTTCTTCCCTGCAGCAACTGCTGGCACTGAGCCCCAACGACGCGGCTGCACATCGGCGGCT
>JBLMYN010000431.1:0-6302 GCA_050258305.1 Actinomycetota bacterium | reverse complement strand
CGTAAATGGATGCGTGGCTTCACCTCTCCTGGTGCATTACAGCCTCTGCACAGGACCGCCCAATCCGCTGCCGGCAATAGGCAGGTGTTTTGCGAACACGAGCTTCGGCTTACCGAACCAGAAACAACTCAGCTGAAGGAATTTGCGAAACGACACCACCTCACGCTCAGTAGCGTGATGTATGGCCTTTGGGCCCTGGTTCTCAGCAGCATTGATGGACGGAATGATTTGGTATTTGGCATTGTGGTGTCCGGAAGGCATGTTCCACTGCCGCGCGTAGATGAGATGGTGGGCGTCTTCATCAACACGTTACCCGTGCGGGCAACTGTGCGACCGGATGCCCTGCTGAGCGAGTGGCTAAAGGAGCTGCAAGAGCAACGATCCGAAGCAACCCAGTTTGAGCACACGCCGCTGTCCCTGGTGCAATCATGGAGTGAGGTTCCGCGCGGCACCGCGCTTTTTGACAGTATTGTGGTATTCGAAAACTACCCGGCTGTCGACTGGGACACTATTGCAAGAGAGTTGCGCATCGAGAGCATACGATCGTTCGAGAGGTCAAATTATCCCCTCACCCTCTGGATTCTTCCCGGACGGCAGCTCTCGCTGAAGGTCGGGTACGACAGCGGCGTTCTGAATCGGGCCAAGGTTACCGCTTTGCTGGGCAACTTCGGCGCGCTGCTTGCCTCAATCAGCGATCAAACCATTTCGGAACTCGGACAACAACTTCTCTCAACAGCGGCACATCCGGAAATGAACCAGGTGCAATTGGTTCGGCCCGAGTGTTTGGATCAGGAGCCTCCGCTTGCCGCAATCGGCGCCATTGCGGCGAAGGAACAGCAACCGGCGGAGCGCAGCAGGAATGAAGGGGAGAAATTCGAGTGAGCGCGCCTTTGAAGATGACGGAACCTGTGCAGCCAGGGAGCACCTCCTCGGAACCTACCGCTTTGCAAGTCCAAAAGAATGACTCTGTGTCATTAAGCGATCTTTACGGGGCAGCACAAGTACTGCATCGTTCCTTTGAGGAACAATCCCTGCAGCATCCCACCAATATTGCGTTGGTAGTTGAGGGCAAGCAGTTCACATACCAGGAACTCAATGAGCGGGCGAATCAGCTAGCACATTATCTCGGTTGTCTCGGCGTTGGCCCGGAGACGCTGGTCGCACTGACCATCGAACGCTCCTTTGAAATGCTCGTTGGCATCCTGGGCATCCTTAAGGCTGGAGCCGCTTATGTCCCCATCGATCCACATTATCCTCCTGAGCGCCAGCGATTCCTGATTTCTGATGCGGACGTAAAAGTCGTTGTTACGCAAGAAGCGTTTGTTGCGCCTCTGGCGGAATCGAGAGCGATGATCGTTTGCCTCGACAAACACCGCCACGAGATTGCCGCGCAAAGCACGCAGAATCTCGTCGGCCCGGCATTACCGGAGAGTGCAGCGTACGTGATCTACACCTCAGGTTCAACGGGAAAGCCGAAAGGCGTAATTGTTACTCACGCGAACGTAATGCGCCTGTTCAGCCAGATGCGAGACTGGTTCAATTTTTCGGCTCAGGATGTTTGGACCCTGTTCCATTCTTTTGCTTTCGATTTCAGCGTCTGGGAAATATGGGGGGCTCTGCTCCACGGCGGCAAGCTGGTGATTGTTCCATATTTTGTCAGCCGCACTCCGGAAGAGTTCTATGATCTGCTCGTCCGCGAACAGGTAACGGTGTTGAACCAGACGCCCTCTGCGTTCCGGCAATTGATGAAAGCTGAGGCGGCACGCCCAGACCTGGAAGAACTTGTGTTGCGGTTGGTCATTTTTGGCGGTGAAGCGCTGCAGTTACAAAGCCTCGGGCCGTGGATCGAGCGGCATGGAGATCAGCATCCTCGGCTTGTGAATATGTTCGGAATCACCGAAACCACCGTGCATGTAACCTATCGCCGCGTGCTGCGTCAGGATCTGGAAGAGCTGAAAGGCAGCGTTATTGGCTGCGCCATTCCGGATCTTCAAGTGCATGTCTGCGATGAGTCGTTGCGGCGGCTGGGCGCAGGTGAAGAGGGTGAGCTGTACGTTGGAGGAGCGGGGCTGGCGCGCGGGTACCTCAATCGACCGGACCTTACAGCGGACAGGTTCATTCCCGATCCATTCAGCCCTGTTCCGGGCGCACGGCTTTACCGTACGGGCGATCTGGCACGAAGAATCACCTTCGAGGATCTGGAGTACCTAGGGCGCGCTGACCAGCAGGTTAAGGTGCGCGGCTTCCGTATTGAACTGGGAGAGATCGAAAACACGCTGGCGCGGCACCCTGCTGTCCGAGAAAGCGCAGTCGTCGCCGAGACTGAGGAAGGCGAAACCCGGCTGCTTGCCTATGTTGTATTCAAAGTTGAGCCGCCCGAACCCGAAGAACTGCGTCGATATCTGGGTGAAACGCTCCCCGACTACATGGTTCCGGCAATCATTCCTTTGACGGGCTTGCCGCTCACTGCGCATGGAAAGCTGGACAGGAATGCTCTCCCAAAGCCAGGTGCCCGTACTTCGAGTGCCGACCTGATGGTTCCGCGCACCCCCATCGAAGCAACCCTGGCTGAGGTCTGGATGGAGTCCCTGGGGCTCAACAGTATCGGAATTGATGACAACTACTTCGCGCTCGGTGGGGATTCCATCCGCAGCATCAAGGTTCGCGCCAAAGGTCTGGAGAAAGGCCTGTCTTTTTCGCTCCAGCAACTCTTCCAGAATCCCACCATCCGCGGCTTGGCAGCAGCCATCAGCGGCACAGAAGCGATGCCTGATGACTACAGTTTGCATACTCCTTTCAGCATGATTGCCGACGAAGACCGCCGCAACCTGCCGCCCGACAGCGATGACGCATACCCCATCTCGCCACTGCAGGCCGGGATGATCTTCCATAGCGAGTTCAGCCCGGATTACATCGTCTACGTCAGCAGCCTCCACTTGCGCGTGCAATTCGATACGGAAACGATGCAACAGGCCATTGACCGCGTGGCGGCGCGTCATGAGATGCTGCGAACATCCTTTGATCGAACAGGGTTCAGCATCCCTCTTCAGATTGTCCGCAAGGGCGTGCGGCCCCAATTGCGCGTCGAAAACCTCCGGCATCTTAGCGATCCTGAACAAGAGCGAACGATTGACACATGGCTTCTTGGCGAAGCGCAGCGGAAATTCGACTGGGGTGCCCCTCCGCTATTTCGATTTACGGTCCACCTGCGCGCCCGCGATCGGATTCAGCTCACCATGAGCGAGCCGTTCCTGGATGGTTGGAGTGTCGCTTCACTGCTCACGGAGTTGCTTGACTGTTATATTGCTCTGCTGCGCGGCGGTAGCGCCCCTGATGACAAACTCACTGCATCTTACAAAGATTTTGTCGCGCTCGAACGGGTAGCTCTCAAGTCCGAACAATGCCGCTCATATTGGAAAGGGATACTGAGCACTGGCACAGCATCGCGGCTTCCGTATCGCACTTCCGGCCTTGCTTCCGCTCAACGCGCAGTCGCAAGGCTCCATGTTCCGCTGCCGGCCGGGATCTCGGAGCGCCTGAAAGATGTTGCGCTGAGCGCAGGCGTATCGCTGAAGAGCGTTCTACTGGCCGCACACATGAAAGTCATTGCGACGCTCAGTGGACATTCCGAAGCATTTACCGGAATGCTCATCAACGGCAGGCCGGAAAGCAAGGATGGAGATAAGCTGATCGGCGCCTTTCTCAACACAGCTCCGTTCCGGATGCAATTGCAGGCGGGCGAGCCTTGGATTGAACTGGCCCGCAAAGCGCAGAAGCTCGAAAACGAAATGTTGCCCTTCCGCCGCTACCCCATTCAGGAGATGCAACGGCTCCATGGAGCGGAGAACAGGTTCGACAGCATTTTCAATTTCACTCACTTTCATGTCATGAGCCGCCTCCAGACGATAACCGGGATGGAGGTGCTCGAAATGAAGGGATCGGAACAGACGTATTACGCCCTAACGGCCCAGTTCAGCGTTAACGAATTTTCCTCCCGGATCGAGTTGGCGCTCGATTACCGCACGATTGACCTCTCAGAAGACCAGGTCAAAGAGATCGCCGGCTACTACAGCCGCGTTCTTCACACAGTGGCTGCGGACGCACTTAGAGCTCACGACGCGCATTGTTTCCTTCCCGAAGAAGAACTGCATCGCCTCCTGGCACAGACCAACAAGACGCGAGCGCCCATTCCCGACGATCTGTGTATTCATCAGAAGTTTGCAGAGATAGCCCGGGAAATGCCTGATAGAGCGGCCGTCCTTTATGGAGAGCAACTCCTGACCTACGCGGAACTGGACCGCCGTGCCAACCAGCTTGCTCATTATCTGAAGAAAGCCAACGTTGGCCCTGAGACTCTGGTTGGCATTTGTGTGGAGCGCGGCATCAGCATGATTGTTGGCCTGTTGGGGATTTTGAAAGCCGGCGCGGCCTACGTGCCGCTTGATCCCGATTACCCCAGTGAAAGGCTGACCTTCATGGTCGCCGATGCAGGATTAAATCTGATCCTGACGCACAACCACCTGCAGCATCGGATCGGAGAACATCGCGCACGATTTATTTGCCTTGATACAGCATGGACGGAGATTGAGCGAGAGAGCTCTGCCAAGGTCGATTCCCTGGAAAGCCCCGGCAATCTGGCGTATGTAATTTATACTTCGGGTTCTACGGGCAAACCTAAGGGTGTACTGATCGAACATCGCGCCGTTCTCAATACAATCGACGCCTCGATTCGCAGATTTGCCGTGCGGCAGGGCAGCAGGGTGGTTCAACTCGCGTCGCTCTGTTTCGATGCCTCAGTCCTGGAAATCCTTACAGCTTTGCTTGGCGGCGGCACGTTGTACATCGTCAGCCGTGAAACATTGTTGAGCGGCCAGGATCTTGGCCGGTTCCTGCTGCAAAACGCCATAACTACAATGGCGATCCCGCCGTCGTTACTCGATCTGATTCCCGCGGGCGAATATCCTGCTCTTCAGTCGATTGTGGTTGGCGGCGAAGCGTGCAGCGCCGACACAGCCGCGCGCTGGTCAGCAGAAAGGAGGCTGTTCAATGCCTACGCACCAACCGAGGCAACAATCTACGCCACCGCGATGTTGTGCAGCCAGCAGCAGAGACAAGCGCCGCCAATTGGCGTGCCCATTCAGAATATGCGCGTTTACCTTCTGGATGAACATTTTCATCCTGTACCCAAAGAAGTGGCCGGAGAGTTGTATATCGGCGGCGTAGGCGTGGCTCGCGGCTATCTCAACCGGCCCGCGCTCACGGCGGAACGATTCATCCCGGATCCTTTCAGCGGGGAGCCCGGCGCAAGGCTCTACAAGACCGGCGATCTAGCCCGCTTTCTGCAGGATGGGAACATCCAGTTCCTCGGCCGAACCGACCAGCAGGTGAAGATACGCGGATTCCGAGTGGAACTGGGCGAAATCGAGGCGGCATTGAGCGGCCATCCCGGATTGCGTGAGGTGGCCGTTGCTGCCCGCGAAGACACTCCAGGTGAGAAGCGGATCGTGGCCTACTTTGTGCCGCACGAACTTCCCGCGCCGACCTCCAGCGATTTGCGTGCTCATCTGAAGACCAGGATACCTGACTACATGTTGCCCTCGGCTTTTATTGCGGTCGAGTCAATGCCGCTGACCGACACAGGCAAAATTGACCGCGCATCGTTGCCTGCTCCTGAGCACATGCGCCCGGAATTGTCCCAACAGTATGTCGCTCCGAAGTCGGCTCTCGAAACAATAGTCGCCGGAATCTTCGGCGAGGTCTTAAAAATCGAAAGAGTGGGAACCCTGGACAGCTTTTTCGAGTTAGGCGGTCATTCGCTGATCGCCAGTCAGGCAGTCTCTCGCATTCGGCAGCTGCTGACCGCAGAGCTGCCTTTAAAGACGATCTTCGAAGAGCCGACCGTGAGCGGATTGGCGGCTGCAATCCTGCGCCGCGAAACTGAACCGGCAAGAATTGAGAAAACTGCCGAGCTAATTCTTGAAATTTCAGCACTGTCAGATGAAGATGCCAGTTTGATGCTTCAGCGCGTTGCCGACCACGAACCAACGGGGGGACCACAATGACCAGTCTGGCCCTCTCCGGAACAAAGCAGGCACTGCTCGAGAAGCTCCTGCGAGAAAAAGGTATTGCGCCGGCTGGAGTGCGAACAATCACACGCTCACAACAGACTGGACCTGCGCCGCTTTCGTTTGGCCAACAAAGGTTGTGGTTCCTTCAGCAACTCGATCCGGAGACTCACCTTTACAACATCCCTTTAGCGTTGCGCATGAATGGGTTGTTGAACCTTGAAGCGTTGCAGAAAT
>JBLMYN010000430.1:0-21321 GCA_050258305.1 Actinomycetota bacterium | reverse complement strand
CACGCCTGTTCATGGCCGTAGCTGCGGCTGGGTGGAATCAGCGTATCGAGAATCTGCGGCAGATCGTGCTTCAAGCCGGGTTCAAACTCAATGGCGCCGATTGCGGCTGTGCTGCCGATATTGAAGACGTGCGCCGTTCCGGTGCGAATGCCTGAAGCCGCAATAACTGCGCTCATCTTTCCGGTGAGGTCGTGCATGTCACCATGCCCGCTGGTGCGTAAAGAAATCTGCTCCTGATGGACCATCCGGAGATAGTAGCGCGTCAAGGCGCCGGGCCATAGCCCCATCCGGGTGATTACCGGCTACCTTGCTGGAGGTTGAGGGAAATCCCCTCGGAGCGCTGCTCCGTGTACACCAGGTCGCCCTGCTTCTTCCAGCGGGCGGCAAGCTTGCGGGCGAGCACCGGGTCCGTGGCATCCTGCCTGGGTTCGACACTGGCCGGCCAAAGGTCGAGGTCGAGCTTTAGCCAGCAGGGACACGACTTCTTCACGACGTCCCACACGGGGCGCGACGGCGTGCCTACCTGCACGTCACGAGGCTCCGCCGTCTTCTTGAAATCAAGCTCCAGCGGAATGTCCCAGCCGATAGTATCGCCCGGGTTCAGAAGGATGGTGAAATCGTCCGGCGGATCTTTTTTGTCCACGTCGGCTTTCAGAAGCTCCGGCTGGTGGCTTTGGTAGACATTCACGACCGGAGCGGGATGGGACAGCACCCACAACGGTTCTCCACCCGTCGGAGACGTGAATAGATATTCCGTATTCGTTCTGGGAGCGCGGCGGAGCACAATCACAGGTTCGTTCCCGGCGTTCTCGCCCACCAGGTTTACTGAGATCTGTACCTTCATGGCGCTCTCGCTCTCCACCATGGCTATCCGGGTCACTGTTCCGGTAAATTTCAGTGATGCCGCCCTGTCCGTAGCCTGGCCATGTTGCTCCTGCTGTCCCGGCGCCAGGGCCGGGAGCAGGACGCATAACAAGAGGATCAGAGCGTAATCACGCCGCAACACTACCGGACGCAGACGCGCACCGTGGCACTGGGGAAAGCAAGCAGATGATCGAAACGGCATCTTCTCCATTGGGGGGCTCCGGCCGCTGCGGTGCGGGCTCACCGAGCAGCATGGGGGCAAAGTGTAGCCGCCTGGCGCGGGAGAATCAACCAAATTGTCAGGATGTGATTACCGCGCAGCAACCGCGATCTGTGGCGCGGTTCCGGTGAAGCTGTCCGCCAGAGCATCTTCGCAGGTGTGTTGAATCACTGAGCGATAGTGCTCGCCGAGGAAGACGCGCAGCTTTGCCGTATCCATGGTGCTGGAGCCGAGCAGGTAGGGAAGCGCTTCAGGCGGGATATCTGACACGCCGAGTTCCCACAGGAGCTTGAGGGCACGCCGGCACATGGCCTTGCCGGGGACACGGTTCACCTCAATATTTGCGATCTCGATACACCGCCGTAGCGACAGGGAATCACCGCGTCCAGCCACGTTCAACACCGTAAGCTGCGGGTCCGCCTGCTTGCGTTCCAGGATGTGCGCGATCAGGCGGGCCACGTCATCCACGTGCACAAACTGGAACCGGTGCTCAAGATACTTGCCGCGCGAAGGAAGCCACAAGGGCAGCCTGGTGCCTTTGCGGCGAAGGCGCTCCGCCAGCCGGCCCTTACCGGCAGGGATTCCCCGCAGGACGCCAAGCTGGTAGTTCTGCACGCTCGCCCCGGCGTAAACATGGGAGCGTAATATGTATGTTTTGCACTTGCGCAAAGCTTTGGCGCGCGACTGCACGGTTTCATCCGCCTCCTGCTGGTGGAGCGCGTAGGGTAAGCCCTGCGCTTTCAGGGGCGCATCTTCGGTGGCCGGCTTATCCAGTTCCGGACCATACACCATGGCGCTGGTCGGAAAGATGAATTTGTCAATGCCGCCAATCATCCGGTTGTGTTCAGCAATCGCCTCTGTGACGCGGCTGGTTCCGGCCACGTTCACCATCCACATCTGCCGCGGGTTGAGTACGCCGCTGCGCAAAGGATCCACAATAAAGGCCAGGTGCACTACCGCTTCCGGGCGGTATGCGCGCATCAGGTCAAGCAACTGATCGCAGGAGCGCTCTTCGCCGAGATCGACCTTTTCGAACCTGAACATGGCGGCCGGATCAGCGGGCTCGCGCACGTCCGCGCCGATTACCTGAAAGCGTTCAACGTGTTCCAGCAACCGCAATCCCAGGTTTCCTGCGACGCCGGTGATAAGAACTGTCGGTTTGGCTGCCATGTTCCGGGTGTGTGGCTCGTAATAATGATACGGGAGTGGTGAGGCAAGTCATCCTAGCATAAAGAGGGCATCCCTGAACTAAGGTGTGTGTCTGTTCTGACCGGATGGTATAGCACACCCGCCGGGTTCAACGGTATCTAGCGATCAGGATTGCGGCCCTGTCGACGATCGGCAATGTACCGAACGCATCGTATTCAGGGCCGCCAGGACCGCGAAAAAGCTACTTTTTAACTGCGGGCGGCATCGCCGCCGGACCCTTGGGAGGCGTCACGGGACCGAAATAGCCTTCGTTGTAATCGGCCTTTACCGATGAGGTAATGCCATTCAGCGTGGACTGGATCTTCTGCCGCTGCACGGTGCGCTCAATCTCCGCTTTTGCCTTGTCCAGCGGAAGTGTCTCCTTCTTTTCCACTTTGTAGATGATGACCGCAGTGGGTTGATCGTCTTTGTACGTCCCGCCCGGAGATAAGGAGAATATCTGCTTGTCAGTGGCCGGAGGCAAGGCGCCTTTGCGCACCGGGCCAATCTGCGTGCTGGGAGGGGTAATGGTCAGGCCCAGGCCATGGTAGGCGTCTTTCTGTAGCGTCTCCATGTCTTCGCCTTTTTTGGCGCGCTCGTCCATTTGATTTGCCACGTCCTCGGCCTTCTTGGCGAATGCGGCCTTTTCCTCTGCCGTGGCTTTCGGCTTCGCCGGATCAGCCTTGGGAATATAGAGTCTCCGCAGGGTCGCGCTATCGAACTCGTCCTTGTGCTGGTTGTAATACGTGGTCAGCTCGGCTTGCGGAATATTCTGATACTTTTCAGTGATCTGCCGCTGGTAGGCTTCAGCCAGGCTGCGCAACCGCAACAGGGCATACTCAGGACTGTTCTGTACTCCGGCTTTCTCGGCCGCATCGGCAACCGCCAGCAGTTCTACGTACCGTTGGGCCAGCGTGCGGCGTATCTGCGGAGTCTCAGGCTGGTTGGGTGGAAGCACGAGCTTCAGCAGAGCATCAAACTGTCTTTTGCTGACATGGGTGACGCATGCTGCCTTGGCAGAGCTCGGCTTTGCACAGGCTCCGTGAACTGTGATCACGGTTGCTGTGGGGCCCATCGCTGCTTTGGTTGGCGCTGCCGGTTTCGTTACGCCCTTGGACGGTCCGGCCGTCTTCTTGGTGGACGCCGCCGCTGGAGGTGTTTTTTGTGCCTTTGCGGCAGGCGATGCTGCAGGGCTCGCCGTCTGCGCCATTGCGCTTCCGGCCGCGAGCAGCCCTATCATGGCAAGTTTCAACATGCTCGGATTCCTTTCATCATCAGGAACTTGAATGCGGAACTAAGGTAAGAATTTGCTTAAATCGTAGCACGAGTGGGCTCACCTGCGCTGCCAGACACGCCCCGCTGGAACTGGTTCCAAAGTGCTACTCTATTCGCGTGTCGTCTCAGATTAACACGCTGCTTGAACAAGCTCTGCAGGCCCGAAGAGAAGCTCTTCAGGCACAAAGACGAGACCGGTTGGAGGATGCACGGCGCATTCTGGTAAACGCCGAAGAAGTCTGCCGCAAGTCGGGGACCAAAGCTGATTTGGCTCGAACGCTCACGGCCCTTGGCCAGCTTGAACGGGACATGGGGAACTCTGAAGCTGCGCTCCGATTCTACGAAGAAGCAGTTTCTATTTACCGGAGTGAATCAGATGCGCTGCCACTCGCTCACGCAATCCGGCACCAGGGTGATATTCAGCGAAATCTCGGTCGTCTGGAATCGGCCGAATCACATTATCGCGAAGCTCTGGCGATCTATCGCGGCCATCCGGAAGCCGACGCTCTGGACCTCGCAAACGCCATCCGGGGATTGGCGATTCTCACGTTTGACGCCGGCAGGCAGGAAGAGGCGAAGGCGCTCTGGCAGGAGGCACTCGATCTTTACGCGTCCGTGAACGTGCAGGCCGGAGTCACTGAAAGCTCAAGACGGCTCGCTCTGCTTGAGAACAGGTAGGCTTGTGGTGCCGCACAAAAAGGAAAAAGCCCGCCGGGATCGGCAGGCTTGATCTCAAAAGCCTACAAATACCTTTCGCGCGGAATCTCTTCGGTGGGAGCCGGAATAGGCTGCACTGCTTCTTCCGCCACTTCGGGCAGCGGGTTCACGAGCGCGACTTTGAGCACCTGGTCCATGTTGTCCACCAGATGGACCTTCATCTGGCTGCGGATGTTTTCCGGCACTTCGGGCAGGTCCTTTTCGTTCTCCTTGGGGATAATGGCTTCTTTGATCCCGGCGCGCAACGCCGCCAGCAGTTTTTCTTTCAGGCCGCCGATGGGCAGAACCTTGCCGCGTAACGTGATTTCACCTGTCATGGCCACGTCACGACGCACGGCGATCTTGCTCATCGCCGAGGCGATTGCAGTCGCCATGGTGATGCCGGCCGAAGGGCCGTCTTTCGGGATGGCGCCTTCAGGTACGTGGATGTGAATGTCAACATTGCGGTAGAAGTCCTTGGGCAGGCCCAGCCGATGGGCGCGTGAGCGTACGTAAGACATGGCGGCATGCGCCGATTCCTGCATCACGTCGCCAAGCTGGCCGGTGATGGTGAGCTTGCCCTTTCCGTCCACGATGGCGACTTCTGTGCTCAGGATGGAGCCGCCGACCTCTGTCCATGCAAGCCCGGTGACCAGGCCGACTTCACTCTTTTCGTTGGCCAGCGTGTCACGGAATTTGCTGACACCCAGGAACTCAGCCACATTCTGCGCGGTCAGGCTCGCCGTGTAGCCCTGGCCCTCTTTCACGACCTTGCGCGCGACCTTACGGCAGATATTGCCGATCTCGCGTTCCAGATTGCGCACGCCGGCCTCGCGGGTGTATGAGCGAATGATTTCCTTTATGGCATCGTCAGAGAACTGGACCTGCTGTTCCGTGAGGCCAGTGGCGTCACGTTGCTTGCGGACCAGGAACTGCCTGGCAATCTCGACTTTTTCGAGCTCGGTATAGCCGTGCAGGCGCAAAACTTCCATCCGGTCCTGCAGGGCCGGTGGAATGCTGTGCAGCACGTTCGCCGTGGCAACGAAGAATACCTGCGAGAGATCGTATTCCACGTCCAGATAGTGGTCCTGGAACATCCAGTTCTGCTCAGGATCGAGTACTTCCAGCAGAGCGGCTGAGGGATCGCCGCGGAAGTCGGAGGCCATCTTGTCCACTTCGTCGAGCATGAAGACCGGATTCTTGGTGCCGGCCTTCTTCATCATCTGGATGATCTGGCCCGGAAGGGCGCCGATATAAGTCCGGCGGTGGCCGCGGATTTCCGCTTCATCTCGCACGCCGCCCAATGACATGCGGACAAACTTGCGGCCTGTCGCCCTCGCGATCGACATGCCCAGCGAGGTCTTGCCTACGCCCGGAGGTCCGACAAAGCAGAGAATCGAGCCTTTGGGATTTTTCACCAACTGGCGCACCGCCAGGAATTCGAGGATTCGGTCCTTGATCTTCTCCAGTCCATAGTGGTCCTGGTTGAGGATCTTCTCGGCATGCTCAATGTTGCGAATCTCTTTGGACTTCTTTTTCCAGGGAACAGCCAGCAGCCAGTCGAGGTAATTGCGTGACACGGTCGACTCTGCCGACATGGGCGGCATGGCTTCCAGCTTCTTGAGTTCCTGGATTGCCTTCTCATGAACGTCCTTGGGCATGCCCGCCGTGTCAATCTTCTTCTTGAGTTCGTCGAACTCACTCTTTTCGCCCCGGCCCAGTTCCTTCTGGATGGCCTTGATCTTCTCGTTGAGGTAATACTCTTTCTGCGCACGCTCCATTTGCCTCTTGACGCGGGTCTGGATGGTGCGGTCCATGTTCAGTTTTTCAATTTCAATGTCGAGCACGTCGGCAATGCGGTTGAGTCGCTCAACGGGATCGAAGATTTCAAGGAGTTCCTGTTTCTCCTCGATGGATAACTGCAGGTTCTGAGCGATGGTGTCACTGAGCTTGGCCGGATCATTCATGCCGGTGATGATCACCGGCTCCAGATTGAGGGACTGGCAGAGCTTTACATACTGATCAAAGAGCCCGTGCACGCGCTGCATGGCGGTCTCTATTGTGGGCGTTGTCTCAGTGGAGTACTTTACCGTACGGACCGTGGCCTCAAAATAGCCCTCGGCTGTCTTAAGGTCCAGAATCTTGCCGCGTTCCACACCTTCCACCAGCACCTTGATGTTGCCGTCGGGCAGCTTCAGGTTCTGGACGATGTTCGCGATGGTGCCCACCTGGTAGATCTCGTGTGGCTTGGGCTCATCCACACTGGCGTCGTGCTGGGTAGCCAGAAAGATCTTGCGATCCGAGGCCAGCGCTTCTTCCAGCGCGCGCACGCTGGATTCACGGCCCACAATGAACGGGGTCATCATGTAGGGGAAGATGACCACGTCGCGAATGGGCATCATGGGAAGCCGGCGTGTTTCGAATTTTTCCTTGTTTTGAGTCACTGATTACGCCTTTATGATCTGCCGCCCCGGAGGGGTTCCTCGCAGTGCAGCTGGTGTACTTCAAGAATATCACGCAGTGCAAGCGAATATACGGTGTTGCCTTATATTCCTGCCGCTGGAACTGCATCAAATCAGGGGCTTAGGGTGATTAAAACAAAACCGCCTGCATTCAAGCAGGCGGCGAGAGGGAACCGGTGTTGGCTTACCCCGCTTTTTCCATGGCGGTAAGAGAGATGTCGCGACGCTCCACCATTTCCCGGGTGACTTCAAATTCCTTCACCCGTTTCTGGCTGGGCAGGTGGTACATGAGGTCGAGCATCATCTCTTCCAGAATCATACGCAAGCCGCGTGCGCCCACTTTGCGGTGCATCGCTTCGCGCGCAATGGCAGCAAGCGCGCCATCGGAGAAGCGCAGTTTCACGTTCTCGAATTCGAACATGCGCTGGTACTGCTTGATGATGGCGTTGCGCGGCCTGGTAAGAATCTCAATCAGCGCGGCTTCATCAAGATCGTTCAGGATGCCGACGACAGGCAGGCGTCCCACAAACTCAGGAATCAGGCCGAAGCGGACCATGTCCTGCGGTTCGGCGCGCTGCAGGAGTTCCGTATCCCGCTTGCTGGCTTCAGTGAATTCCTTTTCTTTCTGCTCGCTGGTGCGGAATCCCATTGATTTCTTGCCGATGCGCCGGGCCACGATCTTTTCCAGGCCGACAAAAGCGCCGCCGCAGATGAACAGAATATTGGTAGTGTCGACAGGCGTGAACTCCTGGTGCGGGTGCTTGCGCCCGCCCTGGGGTGGAACATTGGCAATGGTGCCTTCCAGTATCTTCAGCAGTGCCTGCTGCACGCCCTCGCCGCTCACGTCGCGCGTGATGGAGGGGTTTTCGTCCTTACGGCCGATCTTGTCGATTTCGTCAATGTAGATGATGCCGGTCTGGGCCCGGCCTACATCTCCGTCGGCGGCCTGGAGCAGTTTGAGGACGATATTCTCCACGTCCTCGCCTACGTAACCGGCTTCCGTCAGGGTAGTTGCGTCTACGATGGCGAAAGGTACATCCAGCATGCGGGCCAGAGTCTGCGCCAGCAGGGTCTTGCCGGTTCCGGTTGGGCCGATGAGCAGAATGTTGGACTTGGCCAGCTCAACCTCATTCCCCTTGGCGCGATTCATGTGGATGCGCTTGTAATGGTTGTACACCGCCACGGAGAGCTTCTTCTTGGTCTGTTCCTGCCCGATGACATACTCGTCCAGGAAAGCCTTCACCTCCTGTGGCTTGGGCAGGTGGTTGGGAGCGGCAGCGGCATGGGACTCGGTGCGATCATCTTCCAGAATGGAGTTACAGACGGCAACGCACTCATCGCAAATGTAAGCGCGCGGGTAATCACTGGGGGAAGAAATGAGCTTGGCCACGGCATCTTGTGACTTATGGCAAAAAGAGCAACGAAGTGTTTCTTCCGGCGATCTAGGTTTCACGGTAACTCCTTGATATGGCGGACCCTACAGCACTGGCCAGCGGTCCGGCAAATCCATCCACATTACTTGTGTTTGTAAATGATATCGTCGATTATCCCATATTCTTTCGCTTGCTGGGCGTTCATAATAAAGTCCCGCTCCACGTCTTTTTCCACCTTCTCAAGCTTCTGCCCGGTGTGCTTGGCCAGCATCTGATTGGTGATCTCTCTCATTCGCAGGATCTCTCTTGCATGTATATCAATATCTGTGGCCTGGCCACTAAGTCCAGACATCAAGGGTTGATGAATAAGAATCCTAGAAGTGGGTAGGGCGAAACGCTTACCGGCCGCGCCGGCGCACAAAAGGGTTGCGGCCATACTGGCTGCCTGGCCACAGCAGATGGTCATCACGTCCGGACGGACAAACTGCATGGTGTCATAAATGGCCATTCCAGCGGTAATGGAGCCACCCGGAGAGTTGATGTAGAGCTGAATGTCCTTCTCCGGATCCTCCGCTTCCAGAAAGAGAAGCTGCGCAATGACCAGGTTGGCAATCGTGTCGTCAATCGGCGTGCCGATAAAAATGATGTTGTCCCGCAGCAGCCGGGAGTAAATGTCATAAGCGCGCTCACCGCGGCTTGTCTGCTCAACGACCATTGGTACGAGTGCCATATTGGTTTCCCCTTGTTCCTCCAAAAAACGTTTCCGTCAGCGGCGTGAAGATCATCCCGCATTGCTATACAAAAAGTTTAACGCTTTTTCCCCGCGCAGGCGGGCGCGGATGCGCTCCAGACCATCGTCTTTACTGAGTTCCTTGCGCACGTCTTCCGGTGTTTGCTGGGTGTGATAGGCAAGTGAAGCGATCTCATTGTTCAGCTCTTCATCAGTTACCTCAATCTTCTCCGCATCAGCAATCTTGTGCAGCAGCAACCCGCTCTTGGCTTCTTTGGTCGCTTCCGGTTCCTGGGCGGCACGAAGCTTGCGGAAATCCATGCGGCGCATATCCTCGGTGCGCATCCCCTGGGCTGCCAGCGCGCGCAAGCCCCGTTCCAGGCGCAGGCCAATATGGTGTTCCACCATGGACCGCGGCACCGGAAAATCGTGCTGCTCGACCAGAGCGTCAATCAGTTTTTCCTTTGCCTGGTGCTCGGCCTCGTGTTGTCGCTGTTCGCGCAGGTTCTCGCGGATCAGCTCCCGCAGTTTGTCGAGCGTCTCGATTTCGGGGCTCAGCTCTTTGGCAAAATCATCGTTCAGATCAGGGAGCGTCTTTTTCTTGATCGCGTTCACCTTCACGTGATAATCAAAGCTCCTGCCGGCAAGGCGGCGATCATGAAAATCTGCGCTGTAGGCGACTTCAAAATCCTTCTCGTCACCCGCGCTGGCGCCGCGCAAGTTCTCAGAAAACTGCGCCACGGTGGTTGGCGACCCTATTTCCACCATAACGTCATCCATCTTTACCGGTTCAACGGGCTTTGCCTCTTTCTTCTTTTCAGTTCCGCTTTGCACGTCGCCTTCGGCTTCCTTTGGAGTCGCTGTAAAGGAAACCTGGGCAAAATCTCCATCTGCGAGCGGCCGCTCTTCATTTACGGGATCAAAGCTGGCCTGGCGCTCCTGCAGCGCCTTGAGCTCGGCGTCAACTTCCTCGTCAGCTATTTGGATATTCGGTTTTTCAACTTTGATGCTCTTGTAATCGCCTAATTCGAATTCCGGCATCACGTCGAAGGAGGCGGTAAAGCGGATGGCCTCGCCCGGCGGCGCCTGCAGGTCAGTGATGGAAGGAGCTGAAATCGGCCTGTGCCCGCTGGACATGACGGCCACCCGGAAATACTGGGGAACCAGCCGCTCCAGAAGCTCCTCGCGAATCTGCTCGGCAAACCGGCTGCGGATCACCCCCGCCGGCACCTTGCCTTTGCGAAAGCCGGGTACGCGAGCCTGCATCGAGTATTGCTGGATCAGAGCCTGTTCCTGCTCAGCGACCTCCTCAGCAGGGATTTCCACGGTGATCTGCTGGCGGCAGGGATCATTGGCCGGTTCAGATTGCGCGTTCGGCTCGGTCCCGGAACTGGCAGCGGCGTCTGGTTGGGATGCTGGATTTTCGGCTGGTTTGTTTTCCGTGTTCGTATTGTCCAAGGGTGTGTTCCTTTTGCGTCCGTCTGCGGGGCAAGGGCGAAATTGAAGGTTCTAAAGGGTTATCCCGAAGTTCCAGTGTAAGAGAGTCCTGCCAAGGTGGTCAAACCCCTGAAGTAACCATGCGGCGGTTTTGCACCGTCCGGGCCGAGAATTTAATAGTTTTTTACTTGCTTTCAGTGAGGCCGGGGAGAATACTTGTTGCAACGCAGTATTAAGCGACGGATTACATAATGAGACCTGCAGTCCTTTCCATTGCGAAAGAGAGGAGCGTTTCACCTCTGCGCAACGCAGTCCTTGCTCACGCGGGCTACGGGGTGATACCAGCGACCTCTTTCGATTCCGCTTTGAAGATTTTGCGTCGCCGTCACGTGTGCGCGATCGTCATTGACCAGTCCCTTGAGTCGCGCGAACAGCGCGCACTCTGTGCGGAAGCCACCCAAATGGGCATTCCCTCCATGGTGCTGGATCCCTACTCATGGGAAGATGATTGCCTGCTGCACGTGAACCCGCTGGACGGTCCGGAGATGTTTCTGGATGCGCTCGCGTCCTTGTTGCAGCGGGACCACATGGCCTGCTGCGTCTGATCTCGACTGCTAAACTATTGGGGATGGCCTCCGCCCTGGACCGATTGAATCGGGAAATCATTGCCTGCACGCGCTGTCCCCGACTGATTGAGCATTGCCAGAAGATTGGCCGTGAAAAGCGCCGCGCCTATCGCGAATGGGAATACTGGGCCAGGCCCGTTCCCGGCTGGGGCGACCCCAAGGCGCGTGTCCTGATTCTCGGTCTGGCGCCCGGCGCGCATGGATCGAACCGGACCGGGCGGCCGTTTACGGGAGACGGATCAGGAAATTTTCTTTACCGCGTCCTGCACAGGACCGGCTTTGCTTCGCAGCCCTCTTCCACGCACCGCGAGGACGGGCTGCAGTTGGATGATTGTTACATTACCGCCGCCGTGCATTGTGCTCCCCCGGCCAATAAACCCACACCCGTCGAAATTGCCAACTGTTCCGGGCACGTGGAGCGGGAAATTGCGCTGCTCAGCGAGGTCAGCCTTGTGCTGGTGCTGGGCAAGATTGCCTTCGACGCATATTTGAACTACCTGAAAGGCCAGGGCATGCTCAAGAGCAAGGCGGGATTCATCTTTGCTCACGGCGCGCACTACAAGCTGCCCGACGGGCGTACGCTCCTGTGTTCGTTCCACCCTTCGCTCCAAAACACCAACACGGGCAAGCTGACGGAGAAGATGATGGTGGATGTACTCAAGACGGCGCGCAAGCTCATCGGCCGCTGAATGCCTCCTGTACGACCTGCGGCTAAAACTCCGGACATCTCCGTTTCACCTTCAGGACTCGAAGTAGTAGGTGTGCTTTCAACACTAACAATTTGCAGACGAGTGTCATCCAATCAGAGAGCCTGCCGGTTATAAGGAACTAGGAGTCATTGAATGAAGGGTTTTCTGGCTCTTGCCATCTTTTTGTGTGTTTCTTCTTCGTTGTTTGCACAGCAGGAATATGTCGGACGCTACGATGCATTCGCGGGATTTTCTTACCTGAATTCGCCCAAACTTAACCTGGCTGAACGCGGCTTCAATGGCGAGTTCGGAGTGAACGTGAACCGCTGGCTGGCGATAGGAGGCGATTACAGTATCTTCACCGGGCACAGCGCGATTACCCCGCAGGAACTGACCCCTGCGCTGCAGGCGCAGCTTGTTCCCCTGCTGCCGCTTCTTGGCCCGAACCCGGCGATTCCTTTCGATTCGACCACCTACACCTTCACAGCCGGACCGCAGATCAACTTTCGCCAGTTGTCGTGGGCGACGTTCTTTGTGCGTCCTGCCATTGGCGGAATGCATGAAACTGCAACCCTGAAGCCGGTTGGACCGGTGCAGGCCTTGCTCGTGCAACAGTTGGCTCCCGGGGGCAAACAGACTGACCTGGAGCCTTTTTACGGCGTGGGAGGCGGCTTTGACATCAATGCATCAAAGCACTTTGCCCTGCGCGTGGGGCTGGATTTTGTGCACGTGAAACTGTTTCCGGACTTGCTTGCGGAAGGGCGCAATAGCCTGCGAATCTCGATTGGGCCGGCGGTGAAGTTCGGGCACAACGTGGAACAGGAAAAATAATACCGCCCCTCACAGAGGGGCGGCGCTCACTTTTATGTTTTCGCTGGTGAGGTTATTTCCCGGGACTGAGTTCAGGTTTGGTCTTTGTCGCCACCACTTTTCTCGATGGACGATCTTTCTTCGCGCCAGCGGCTGAAGCATTGAGTCCGGAGCGGGTCGCATTTACCCGGGTGTCAATGACAGCGGCGCGCTGTTGAACGTAACTGGAAAGGTTGTTGCGCACGCGCAAAAGCCTGGCATAATCCGCCGAGAGCTTGTTGTAGTCTTCGGTGCTGCCGTAGGTGCGGGACGCTTCTACCAGCGCGTTCATGTTTTCGCACACGAGGGTAAGTCTCTTATACAACTTGAAAGCGGCATCGAAGCTGCCGTGCTCGGCACGTACCTCGGCGATCGTCGGCGGCAGGCTGGTGGCGAGCCGCTTGACAGAATCGGGCTCCTGCCGGCCTGGTTGCTTATATACGGTTTTCCTGGTCCATGCGGACTTCCATTCGGGGGACCATGACTCCATGTTCAAGCCGGCCAAATCAGCATTGGTGGCCGAAGCAGCACGGTCAGCATCGGTAAGTGTCGCGGCCAAATGGCCATGGCCACGATGCGCCGGGGTGGCCGGTTTGCTCTCCGCTGCCACACTCAAACTCACTGACAGGACAAAGATTGCCGTTAAGGTAGCTTTCATGTCGTCTCGCTCCGTTGGCACATTTCTGCCACCTGCGCCAGGGAAGAAGCATAGCTTGAGTGGCTCCCCCCGGCTGCATTACTGACGTGCAGCCGGAGGTCGCTTTAGGTCATAACGGCTGAACAACCGCGGCGTTGTACTTCGGATAGGACATGACCCTCCGGGCGCTCTGGTACCCGGGAGCGTGGAAGTCCACGCAGGCTTGATTCGGAGACGCCACGTATGCCCGGATCGCTGTCCCGGGGAAGGCTATACTCGAAAATTATTTGCTTCCGTGATACTCATTACCAATCGTGGATAGACTCGAGCAACTTGCCGGCGATCCCCGCGTGAATATTCGACGCAGGGGTGCACCCGATCCATACGGCAAATGCGTGGTTTACTGGATGCAACGTTCGCATCGGGCGCTGGATAATCCCGCCCTGGAAGTGGCAGTAAAGGCGGCAAACGAGCTGGGCAAGCCCTGTGTGGTATTCCTGGCGCCGGTGCCGTTCTATCCCCATGCCAATATCAGGCATTACGGGTTTTTGCAGCAGGGCATTCCGGCGATTGCGCGACGATTGCAGGAGCGCGGCATCGGTTTCGTTCTGCGCCGCTATCCAGACCACCATTTGGCGAAATTCTGTGATGAAGTGCGGCCTTCGCTTGTCATAGGCGATGAAAATCCGTTACGTGAGCCAAGGAAGTGGCGGCAACTGATCAGCAAACAACTGCGCGTTCCTTTTTGGACTGTCGATGCAGACGTAATCATCCCCTCGCGGCTGCTCATGAAGGAGCAGTACGCAGCCTATACGGCGCGGCCGCTTATCCATCGCTTGCTGAATGATTTTCTGCATCCCGTGGGAAACACCCGGCCCCGGGTGAAATGGAGTAGCCGAGCAGCGTCCCAAGTCAATTCGTTGCCACCGGACGCGAACATCATGGAGGATTGGACGCTGAACCGCACCGTGCAGCCGGTGGCGGATTTTCAAGGAGGAACCGATCAGGCCCTGAAGCAGCTAAAGGCTTTCTTGAAGCGTGGACTCGGCCGGTACACGAACAATCGGAATAACCCGGAATTGGATGGAACGAGCCATCTCTCGCCCTACCTGCATTTTGGCCATCTCGGGCCGCATACCGTTGCCCTTGCGGTAAAGAACGCGGACGCGCCGCGAGCAGCCAAAGAAGCCTTCCTGGAGCAGTTGATCGTTCGACGCGAGCTGGCCATCAATTTTGTCCGTTTCAACCCCGATTACGACAATTTTGAATGCGCTGATGCCTGGGCTCACAAGAGCCTGGCCCGGCACGCGCAGGATGAGCGCAAGCTTTATGGCGAAAAGGAACTGGAGGAAGCGCGTACCCACGATCCTCTGTGGAATGCCGCGCAGCAGCAGATGCTTGTCAGCGGCTGGATGCACAATTACATGCGCATGTACTGGGCCAAGAAGATCCTGGAGTGGAGCAGGACGCCGGCTGAGGCGTTCCGAATCGCCGTCTATCTAAACGACAAATATGAACTGGATGGCCGCGATCCGAACGGCTATGCCGGGATCGCCTGGGCTATCGTAGGGAAGCACGACCGCCCCTGGTTTGAGAGGCCCATCTTTGGCCAGGTCAGGTATATGTCATTCGCCAGCACCTCAAAGAAATTTGACAGTCAGCGCTATATAGAGCAGATGCGGGCACTGGCTGAGCGATAGCTCCTGTCAAAGTGCTGTTCCAGGGCACAGAGTGTGAGCCTTTCTACGACGGCTTGGCTTCCTACCTTAAAAAAATAAATTCTTGTTACTAAAGTCGCTGAGCTAGTGCGTAACTGGGTTAAAATCAGCTCAGAATTGCCACAAAAGTAAGAGCATGTCGATTCCTGCTGTGTCGCTGTCAGCACTTCCGGAACTAAGGCGGATTCTGCTGGCCACGGATTTATCGCTTTCCGCCGAGTCTCTGGCGGCTCTTCCATACGTGCGCGGCATCGCCGATGTCTTTGGATCCTCCGTTTTCCTGTGGCACTCGGTGGCGGCGGATGAGGATGACGTGCCAACAGCGTCCATAGAACTTCCGCATATAGAGAAACAGGCCGCCGAAAAACTGGAGGCCCTGGCCAACACGGTACAGTTGCAGAACCTGGACGTTACCGCACTGGTCACTGTTGGTTCCGTAGCCTCAGAACTGCCCAAGGCAATTGAGGCAAACAACATTGATCTGGTGGTGGCGCGAACGAACGGGCGCAGGGGCCTGCAACGAATCCTGTACGGGTCTGTTGTGGACGAAATCTGCAGAGTCGCGAACTGTCCTGTGCTGTCGGTCGGTCCCTTCCTCATCCCCCGTAAGGAAGTGCGGTTCAAGCGGATCATTCTGCCCAGCGATTTATCTCTGCACAGCCAGCGCGTTCTGCCCATCGTGGTGGCGCTGGCGAGAAGATATGGAGCCTCCGTGACCATCCTGCATGTCCTGCCCGAGGGATGGGAGCAGCGCCCTGATCGTGCATCGGTTCAGGAAACAGCGCTGCGGGCAATGAGCCATAGCTTTGCTCCGCCGCTCGCGCATGTTAACACCGAGTTCATATGCGATAAGGGTGAACCGGTAGAAGTTATTCTCAGGGCAGCCCGGCAAAAGAATGCCGATTTGATCGCCATGGGCGTGCACCATGCCTTTGAACCCGGCATTCAGATGTGTCCGAGCGTGGCCTCACGCGTAGTTTCGGAAGCACACTGCCCAGTGGTGACCAGTCGCTAACTGGAACCAGGTATCCTCTTTTGTTTCTCGTCACGCCGGTCCCGCGTCATCCGGACACGTGCATTTGCGCCTATCGCTTAAGATCTTAAGTTGACGATTCAGCAACTCTGAATCATACTCGGCGCATGCTCACGTGGAACTCGCGGAGACCGCACAGAATAGAGTGGGCGCCGCCTGTTATCGCCGCAGGCGTGGATTGCCTGGCAAGCCTGTCCGCTGCCACTACCTCGGCATCTCTCCACTGTGGTGATCGGGTCGATAGCCTATTGATTTTCATTGTGCCGAGGTCGGTGGAATCGCTCACGTTCAATGAAATGACGATCCGTTATCACCTCATTGGAGCGTATGAGCAGAACAGCGCACGGGTCGCGGTGGTGCGGTTTGTGTTCATTCCAATGCCGCTGTCACAGAAATCAAAGCCGCGCCGTTAAGCGTGTGCCACAGCAGCCTCTCTCCCCATCAGCCGGCCTTTTGTGCTTTGCGCGCCTCGGCCGAGTCGTAGCTTTCCCCATAAATGGCGGGTACCTTGCCACCGGAGGCCCGCAGATACGCAGAGAGCTGTCCACGATGATGGATGGAGTGATTGATCGATATCTGGAAAAACATTACGGCGGGAGATTGGAACATGCCGCGGAAATCGATGGACCGGGTGAGTTGAGCGGGCGTCATCTGCCGCAGACGCGGCAACACAGCCTGAATCATATCTCCATACCAGCGGCCTATATCGGCTCCGTTGCGGACATTTTCCGGGCGGGAGATGGCGGCAAAGTTGAACTCGCCATTGGCAATGCCTTCGAGGAAGCGCTTCTCTGCAGCCACAATGTGCCACGCCAGTTCCAGCGATGTCTTGGAGACCGGATCAGGACGGTAATCGCCGCCGGAAGCGGGAATGGCTTCAATGACTTCGCGCGTCTTGGGATATTCTCTTTCAATCGAGGGGAGGAAGACATCAGCCAGGAGGAACTGTGCGTGGTCAGGATTGAGTGGCTGCGACATGAAGATCAGACCTCGAGTGCTGGGATTCAGCGAACAGTATACAAGGGCGGACGTTGACAAGTGCTTTCGCCCGCATCCCACTGCCACAATGACAAAACATCAGGTCAGCGGAGTCAGCCCGCATCAGTGGTGAAAGTGTCTCTCATCCCACCGGAGCGGTTTCAATCGGGTGCGGTTCCTGGTAGAGCTCTTCAATCTGCTGCTTGTATCTGGCTTCAATAATGCGGCGCTTCAATTTGAGGGTGGGAGTGATTTCACCGCCGGCGACGGTGAATTCATCCGGTACGATCAGGATTTTTTTGATGGTCTCAAAATGGGCGAGTCTCTTGTTCACGTCTTCAACAATGCCGCGATAGAGCTCCCGCACCTTCGCGCTGGCGACCAGCTCCTGGTAGTCCTTGAAGGTAACGCCATTGGCGCGCGCCCAGTCTTCAAGAAGAGGGAAGTGCGGCGAGATGATGACTGACGCGTACTTGCGGCGATCGCCGATGAGCGCGGCCTGCGCCACCAACACGTTGGCCTTCAGCGCGTTCTCGATGGGCTGCGGGGCAATGAATTTTCCGCCTGAAGTTTTCAGCAAGTCTTTCTTGCGATCAGTGATGCTCAGGAAACCATCCGCGTCGATCTGGCCGATATCGCCGGTCTTGAACCAGCCGTCCTGAAAAGCGGCGCGCGTCTCTTCCGGCATGTTCCAATAGCCCTTAAACACGGTTGGGCCCTTGACCAGGATCTCCCCATCTTCGGCTATTTTTACTTCCAGGCCTTCATGAACCTTGCCTACGGTGCCGATCTTGAACGCGCCAAGGCGATTGCCGGAGATCACAGGCGATGTTTCCGTCAGCCCGTAGCCCTCAAAAATGGGAATGCCCATGCAGCAGAACCAGTCAGACATGTCATAGCCCAGAGGCGCGCCGCCGGAAAAATAGACACGGCTGCGGCCGCCGAAGCCCTGGCGGATCTTGGAATACACAAGCTTGTCGGCGAGTTTCCAGGCGAAGCTTGTGGGTTTGTCGCCGCGCTCGATCTCAGCCTTGTGGCGCCGGCCCACGCGCAGGGCCCAATCGAAAAGCTTGCGCTTGATGCCGCGTGCCGCCTGCCGCTCAGCCTCCTGGCGGACTTTTTCGTAGACGCGAGGCACGGCCACAATGATGGTGGGCTTCGCCTCCTGCAGCATCTGCGGCAGCTTGTCAAAAAACGGGCAGTAGGCGATGGTCACACCGTTCAGATAGCACACGTAGTCGAGATGCCGCGCGGTCACGTGCGACAGCGGCAGAAAAGAAAGATAGAGATCGCCGGGCTGCCATTCCGCATGCCGCGTGGACATGACTGCGTTTGAGGTGAGATTGCCGTGCGTGAGCATCACGCCCTTGGAGTTTCCCGTGGTCCCGGAGGTATAAATCAGGGTTGCGAGATCGTCCGGCGAGATGGTGCGGGCCTGCGCTTCCCATTCGGGATCCGTATCGAACGAAGCTCCGTTCAGCAGCGGCCAGATGGGGACGACATTGATCTCGGCAATGTCATCCATCACCACGACCTTTTCTATCTTCGTCCGCGAGAGTATCGATTGCACCTTCTTGAGCTGCTCATCCGACGAGACACAGACAACGCGCGCGCCGGAATTTTCCAGCACATAGAGCGTTTGTTCGGCCGTGAGAGTCGTATAGATGGGAACGTCGACCAGACCGGTGGTGACGCAGGCAAAATCAACGATCATCCATTCCGGCCGGTTTTCGCTCAGGATGGCCACCCGGTCACCCTTCGTCAGGCCCCACTGCCGGAAGGTCCGCGCGATGATGGACACATAGGCATAAAGCTGGCGTGAAGAAATGATCTGCCATTCGGCGCCGCGCTTCATCATCACGTGCCGGTCCAGATCGTATGTCACCGACGCAAAGAAGATATCGGCGAGGGTCCTGGGTTCGCGCTCCATACTAAGTGCCAGCTTCTACTCCCTTGAGAATCACGGAAACAACCGAGTCCGTAAGGCTGGAGAGGTGGAAGTCTTCGCGTCCGCGCTCACGTTCCGACAAAATCCACGTAGTTACTATTTCATCCACGGCCCCAAAGAAACAATGGGCCGCGATGGTTACGGAAAGGTCCGCCCGAAAAGAGCCGGCAATCTGGCCCTCCCGCAGCACGCCCTTAATAAGATCAAAGTACTCGCCCATCAGGTTGTGAGAGAACTCGCCCAGAAACTTGGCGCTGTGCCGCAGTTCGGTCTGGAACACGATTGCCAGATCGCGGTTCGAGCCAAGGCCTTCCAGGTGGAGGAACGCCATGCGGCGGAGCTTCTCACGGGGATCAGTCAGTTCATCCAGCGCGGCCTGCGCGCGGCGAATGAAGCGGTGGAAAGCCGAATCAATCGCCGACATCAAAAGTTCATCTTTATTCTTGAAATAGAGATAGATGGTGCCGTCAGCTACGCCGGCACGGTCCGCAATTTCAGCCACACGGGAGTGGAAGAATCCATGCTCGGCTATAACTTCAATGGCTGCATCCAGAATGCGCTGGTGCTTGTCTGAAGCGCCATTCACCGTCTTCGAAGTGTTTGCAGAGGGACGTTTCACGCTAGGAAGCCTTGAATTTACTTGGATTTGCGAGGAAGCGCAACTTCAAAGTTGCCGCGCACCCGACCGAACGTACCACTCCAGGAAGTGGCGGAAGGCCTGCCCGCGGTGGCTATGCCGCCTCTTTTCCGCCAAAGGCAACTCGGCAAAGGTCTTATCGAGTGCGGGAAAGTAAAAAAGCGGATCATACCCAAAGCCTCCCGTGCCCCGCGGAACAGTGATCAACTCGCCTTCGGCTTCGCCCCGAAAGGTCTCCAGAACCTTGCCGTCCTTCGCCAGGGCGATCACGCACACGTAGCGGCCCGGGTGCTTCCCGGGCGCGAGCCGCTCAAGCTGCGCGATAAGTGCCTGGTTGTTCTCCTCGTCGTCAGAGTTTTCATGCGTTCCCACCCCGCCCTTGAGAACGGCTGCGTACCGGGCGGAATACACGCCCGGAGCGCCCTCCAGTTCGTCCACCGCCAGGCCGGAATCTTCCGCCAGGACCATCACTCCATCCGCGTGACGGCTGTAGTATTCAGCTTTGATGCGGGCATTTTCCTCAAAGGTCGCGCCGTCCTCAATCGCCGGGGGAAGCGACGCAAGTGCCGGCAAGGCTTCAACATCCAGGCCGCAGGGCTGGGCGGCTTCGCGCAACTCCCGGAGTTTGCCCGGGTTGGTGGTGGCAAGATAGATTCTGGGCATCTGGTGCATAATTTGTTTGGGTATCATCTTAACTTGTTGGCCTAAGCTGTTCCATTTCGAGGTGATTATGCGGAAGTGGCTGTGCGGGGCTGTAGTGGCATTGCTGGCGATATCAGGTTGTTCCAGGGGACGGCTGGGTACCATCGGAAGTGGCGCTCCCGGAGTGGGGCAGCTGTACGTGGCCACCAATACAAGCATCCTGCGCTTCAATAACGCCCTGCAAGTGAACGGGAACACTGCTCCGGCCGCCACCATCACCGGCGCTGCTACCACCCTCTCCTCGCCGGAACACCTGCTGGTGGATCCCACCGGCGACCGGCTCTTTGTCGCCAACAGCGGCGGCAGTTCAATTTTGATTTTTGACCCGGCCTCCACTGCTGCGGGAAACATCGCCCCGGCCCGGACCATTGCCGGCGCCTCTACGTTGCTGGCGGTGCCTCACGATCTGGCCATCGATCCCATCAACAATCTGCTCTATGTGGCCGACGGCACACAGATTCTCGTCTTCCAATCGGCGACTACAGTCAATGGCGATGTGCCTCCGGTGCACAACATCGGCCTGGGCTTTGCCATAGGCGCCATGGCCCTCGACGTGGCGGATAACCGCCTTTATGTAGCTGACACGTCCGGCAATACGATTGAGCGGCTCGAAGGAGCCAGCCTGCAGGACGGCGCTGCGGTTGTGGCCGCGTCTATCGGCGGCGTGGATACCGGATTGGCTCGTCCGCAGGGTCTGGTGCTGGATGCGACCGGCAGGCTCATTGTGGCCAATGCAGCCGGGCCTTCCATCACCGTTTATGCCACGCCTGCCACAGCCAGCGGCGATATTCTGCCAACCGCCGCCATCAGCGGAGCAGGTACAGAACTGCGCGGGCCGGATCAGATCGTGCTCGATCCCGCCACCAACAACGGTGAACTCTACGTTGCAGACAACCTTCTGGGGGCAATCCTGGTCTTCAGCCAGATCAACACCACTGGAGGCACGGGCAATGTGCCGCCCACACGCAACCTCAGCGGAACGTCCACCGGGCTGGCGGCAAATGGCGTAAATGGAGTGGCGCTGGACCCGACGCGATAGCAGCGGCTCGCGAAAGCCAACGTCTGCCCGTGGCTGAAATCCACCGCAGCCATGGTTGAAAACCACCACAGCCACGCATCGGAAGTGTCCGCAGGTGAGCAAAACGCTTGAAAAATCACACTCCTGCCAAACTCCGCTTGTGGCAGACCATTTGCTCTTCACAT
Organism: Actinomycetota bacterium; assembly: GCA_050258305.1. Taxonomy (GTDB): domain Bacteria; phylum Acidobacteriota; class Terriglobia; order Terriglobales; family Acidobacteriaceae; genus Angelobacter. Next base: position 56 of record JBLMYN010000430.1, on the reverse strand, counting down.
CCAGATACAGTTTAAAGATTGCTTAAAAGAGGCGGAGCAATGGGCAGGCAAGTCAT
>JBLMYN010000429.1:0-4063 GCA_050258305.1 Actinomycetota bacterium | reverse complement strand
GATGGCGCCGGCCAGAGCAGAGATAGCCATCGTGAACGCCAGGGCGACAGCGTCAATGTGCACATCCTGTATCTTGAGCAGGCCGCTGGGCACGAATGAACGTAGAAGAGCCACGCCTCCAAATCCGCCGGCCAGGCCGATGATCCCGCCGATAGCTGATAAGAGCATGCTTTCCGTCAGGAGTTGCCGCGCCAGGCGGGAGCGCGCAGCGCCCAGAGCGGCGCGCACGGCGAATTCGCGAGCACGCATAGAGCCACGCGAGAGTTGCAGGTTGGCGATGTTCGCGCAGGCAATCAGCAAGATGAAGCCCACTGCGGCCATCAGCGTCCACAAAGAAGCACGGACGTTGTCTGTCAGGTGATCATGCAGGGGAACGACGCTGAGATGGACCTTTTGTGTGTTATCGATGAAGAATTTCGGAAGCAGAGGCAATGCACGGTTGTCAATCAATGAGAGGTCGCTTGCTGCCTGAGCCTGCGTCACGCCCGGCTTCAGTCTTGCAATGACCGAGAGATACCAGATATCCGAATTGGCCTCCGTTGGAGCCGCGAGGGGTACGAACACCTGCGGCTGCCTCTCGGAGCCCGGGAACTTGAAATTCGCGGGAAGCACTCCGACCACCGAGTAGTCTTTGTTATCGAGCATGATTGGCCGTCCGAGAATTTCGGGCTCGCCCGAGTAGCGCGATTCCCACAGTTCATAGCTCAAGATCGCCGCTCTCGGACCTCCGGGACGATCCTCTTCCGCAGTAAAACTTCGGCCGCGTGCCAACTCGACGCCAAGCACCGGGAAAAAATTCGCCGACACGCCCATGGCTGGAATTCTTTCCGGAATGCCCGCTCCCGTGACCGTGAAATCCCCTCCAAAATGCGTCGCGGCAATTCCGGAGAACACGTCATTCTGGTCGCGCCAGGCGAAATATACCGACTGAGGCACAAACGAACTGAGCATGTGCCCTCTGGGGAATTGAAGCGTGGTCCAGAGTAGGCGCTGCGGGTCTTTGTAAGGCAACGGCCTCAGCAAGACGGCATTGATTACGGAAAAAATGGCGGTGTTGGCGCCGATTCCAAGCGCCAGAGTGAGTACGGCGACTGCCGTGAACCCCGGGGATTTGCGCAGCATGCGCCAGCCAAACCGCAGATCTTGCATGACCTCCTGCCTCGATAGAAAACCAGGAATTCCGAAGGGCTAATCCTTCGCCGCCATAGCGAGGATACTAACAGAGCTAAAACATCGCCAAAAGGAAAGAGGTCAGCCTCGGGCTGTAGGCGCTTTTGCTCTCCTTAATCTCCGACAGGCTGGGTTCGACATCAGGCAGTAGCCCACGACAGACAGCGCCTGCAGTTGCACAGACTGACGCAGCGAATCCATGTAAAGCATCTTCCCGGCATCAGAGCCGGGTATGAATTGCCGCGCATTCGCGCGTTGCGTCACGTGATGGCGAACATCAACTCCAACAACACGAGCCAGGCGAGCCATCGGGAAACCACATTATCAGGAAACGTACCGTTTTCTGGCCCACTCGCCGATTATTTCTCAGGGTCCATGATAGGAGCCGTGATCACGTTGCCGAGAATCGGCCCTAACTGATCTCGAAAAGCATCGATATCTCCCTTGTTACAGTGAAAGAGTACATGGAAAGGAACACGGGGCTCGCGTGTTGTCCAGTTAGTACAGGCTACCGAAAGAATGTCCATAAATATCTCAAATTCGGTTTTTGGCTCATTTGCCAACAACCTGCTCGCGTCGGCAAAGCACAACAGATACCCTCGCGCTCGTATCCACGAAAGGTCGTTTAAACACTCTTCTAACGCATCCCAGTTTTCCCCGTAATAGTAAGGGAATTGGAGGGCGGCCGCGATTTCGTTGTGCAACTCACGGGTCGACTCCATTTTGCGTCCTCTGAGCGTGCGGATTGCTATGTCGCGACCCTTCTCCAAGTCCAGCCTGTATGTTAAATTAGCGAACTCCCGATCAGTTCCGACAACAATCTCGTAATATGGCGGTCCAGCTAATTGGAGCTGCATGTTCTTATCTTATGCGGGTGAATGGCGCCTGCTTATGGTGAATAATGGGGGCAGCCTGAACTGCGCGATTAATTTTCCGTCGCGCATAAGATTTATTTTCGGTCGCATATAAGCGGAAACCTCAGGCCCGGCCTACGGTCCGCTGCGTAATCCGGCATGGTACTTCCTGGCAACACACATCGGTTTCGCCACGGCATGGGCAAGAATTGTACAGGAAAAATCGCTCAGTTCAGGAGCGTGTCGGAGAGAAACTTCGCTCGGGATGGTGCGGGTTCGGCTAGAGAGCAACCGTTGAACCTGACAAGCATGGTTGAGAAGCCGTCGACTTCAGGCAAAGGCCAGGGTCATGCGATGGCGGAAGAGTTTCAGCAGATTGTGCGTGGCGCAGATAAGCTTCCACTCCCAACCGACGCGCGTGAACCCGCGAAAACGGAAACGACGCAAACCCCGCGCTTCCTTAATGCAGCCAAACACCGGCTCGACCGTAGCTTGGCGTAACAAATAAAGTGCTCGTCCTGTTGGACTATGGAGTAGCTCACGCATGCGCATGGCTTCTTCATTTTTGGGAACGGTTGCCGCCAGACCGCTTTGCGACTGTACTTCGCCATCGGGCGACATCAAGACCTGAATCCCTTTCCGTAACAACTCCCGTAAGCTTGCTGTGTCCCAGTAACCAGCATCGGCAAGCACGGTTCGCGGGCTGCTCTGCGTGCTCGCGCGAATGCTGTCCACCATCGGCAATAACTGTTCCCGATCGGTGACCTGCTGCGTCACTTCCGCGGCTACGATCACCTGTTGATGGGTGTCCACTGCGATCTGAGCGTTGTAGCCCTGCACGAAACATTTGCGGCCGTTGTCCCGCATCACCCGCGAATCAGGATCAACGAAGTTGTATTGTCGAGTCGGCCCGGCAGCATTCCGTTTTGCGCGCCGCCGTCGTTTTTTTTCCTTGTCCCGCTCCTGTGGATCGTGTGCTGTGCTCTGCTCTTGCTTGCGGGGACGACCAGGCTTGCGCGGTTCTGTTGCAGATTCCAATTTTTCCCGGGCTTCCTGCTCCAGTTCGGATTTGGCTTGTTGAATCCGTGCTAGACGGCTCTGCGCATGCGCCAGTTCCTCGGGTAACGCGTCACCCCTCTGCCCTCGACCAAACTGCTGATCCTCGCTCTGATCGGTCTTCTCCGCCTCCACCAGCAGGCGTGCGATCATCGCCTTCCAATACTGCTCACTTTCCCTCAGCTGTTCATGCGTAACCGAACGATGAGTGCTGGCATTGGCCAGAATCTTTGTGCCATCCAGAGCTACGCTCCCCAACTTCACCAACCCCGCCCTATGACACAGCCGCAGTGCCTGCAGGAACAGACTCCCCAAGGCTTCCAGGTGCTGCCGGCGAAAGTTTGCGATGGTATCGTGGTCGGGGTGCTGGTCCGCTGCCAGGTAGCGAAACGCCACGTTATCGTAAGTCGCTTTTTCGATCGCCCGCGAACTGGTCACGCCAATGCTGTAGCCATACAAGAGCAGACGAGTGAGCAGGAGCGGATGGTACGCCGACAGTCCGCGGCCGTCATTGCGTTCATACTCGGCATAAATCGCCGACAAGTCCAGTTCGTTGCAAACCTCGGCCACGAAGCGACCCAGATGGTCTTCCGGCAGCCAGTCCTGTAATGAAGGGGGCAGCAAGAACGGCTGATTGAAATCACACACGCGAAAACGCTTGTTCACATCGCCATCTTAAGAGCTTTCCCGATTCCGTAAAGTACTTTTGTAGAATCTATCTCCGACAGGCTCTCAGGAGCCTGTCGGAGTAAAACGTTTTTGAACGAACAATCAATAACTTACAGGTACTCGATCCTTCGTAAGTGATTGATTCTTCGTTCGACAAAATCTATCTCCGACAGGCTCTCAGGCTGTCCCCTTTTGTCCCGGTTGTCGCCCACACTCAGGGGATTCGATCCGGATAGGCTTTCGGATCAAAATTTGGCACTCTGCAGTGATATTGGATCCGAAAGAGCTGAAATTCCCAAAGCGCGCGAGGGGTA
>JBLMYN010000428.1:0-2696 GCA_050258305.1 Actinomycetota bacterium | reverse complement strand
AAACAGCAGCACAATCGAAGCCGGCAGCCAAACGGCCGCTGATCCGACCATGGGCAGCAGTGAAAAGACAGCCGTTATAAATCCCCAAACCACAGGCGCATCAATGCCGAGAGCCCAGAATGCCAGCGCCGTAAGCGTGCCTTGGGCCGCGCCCACGGCTATCCCACCGTAGAAGTTTGCCACCACCGTTGTGCTGATGCGGTGCTGCAGTTCCGCGAACCGACCCGGTCCCAGAGGAAGCATCAGCGACAGCTGGCGAAGAAGCACTTCGCCATCGCGAAACAGGAAGAACAACACAAAGCACGCGATGATGGCATTCACGGTGAGAAGCAGAAGGTTGCGTACGAGGCCCGCGCTCACGGCCACAAGCGAGGAACTGGCCAGTTCCACCTGGCGCACGATCAAGCCGCGGACATCGATGGCCGGAAACGGTGAATGCTCGGCTAGCCAACCCACACCGTGCTGCAGAGTGCGGACGAGATGGAGTCCAGGACCGCCATCCCCGCCGCTCCTTGCAGCCAGCAGGTTGTAGAGATCACGGAGTTCGTGGCTCAGAGCCAGCCCGAGATACAGCAATGGGGCTGCCGTGAGCACAATCGCCACCAGCATGCTGACCAGCGCTGCCGCGCTGCGATTCCGAAATTTCTTTCGCGTGTACCGATGGACTGGATGGAAAACGATGGCAATCACAAGGGCAAAAAGGATGGGGCCGGCATACGGCTTGAACAAGAGATAGCAGAAATAGAGCGAGGCCGCGGTAAGCGCCAGTAACAGAATTGTCGTGACGTTTCCTCGATCTCTCATTGCAATTCCTGCGCTCGTTTTCCCGGCGGGCGCAGCCACTTGCCTCCTGACTTGAACAGTTCAAACCACAGCACACCGGCAAACCCGGCAAGACCCGCGATCAACACATCACCCGGATGAAGAAAGGAGAACCTGAACAAGTCGCGCAGGGCCGGGATATATAAAATTGCGGCCAGGATGGCCAGCGCGCCTGCCGCAACCCACCACAAGGCCGGGTTAGGCGAGTGCCGCGTCTGCCAGATGGTGCGTGACCAGGAACGATTGGAAAAAATCAAACACAAGTTACCCACGATCAGCGATGAAAAGGCCAGGGCGCGGGAATCGAGTTCATCATGGCCAAGGTGCAATGCGACCGCGTAAACAGCGAGCACGCTGGCCAGCACGCTGGCGCCCTGCAGCAGGCTGAGTGCCACGCGCTTACGAGTGAACAGCTTTTCCCCCGGGCTGCGCGGGGGCCTTTTCATGACGTTCGCTTCCTCTGGCTCCGCCTCGAATGCTATGGAGCAAGTGGGATCGATGATGAGTTCCAGGAAAAGAACATGCAGGGGCAGCAATACCAGCGGCCACTTCAACAGCACCGGAACCAGAGTGATGCCGGCAATCGGGACGTGAATAGCCAGCACGTAAGCAGTGGCTTTCTTCAGGTTGTCGTAAATCCGGCGTCCCAGCCGGATCGCATTGACGATGGAGGCAAAATCATCATCCATCAGCACCAGTGAAGCAGCTTCACGGGCCACGTCCGTTCCCCGCGCGCCCATGGCGATGCCGATATCGGCTGCTTTCAGGGCCGGGGCGTCGTTCACGCCGTCGCCGGTCATGGCCACAATCTCACCCCGGCTTTTCAGCGCCTTCACCAGCCGGAGCTTCTGTTCCGGCGCAACCCGGGCGAAAATGTTCGCGTGCCCGAGGCGTTCCCGAAGTTCATCGTCACTCATGGCAGAAAGCTGTGCGCCAGAGATCACTTCGCCGCCATCTTTCAGTCCGATCTGTGCGCCGATATTTTGCGCCGTCACCGGATAGTCGCCGGTAATCATGATCACGCGCACACCCGCGTGGTAGCACTCTTCCATTGCCGCAGGCACGGACGGCCGGACTGGATCTGCCAGCCCGATCAGGCCAGCGAACCGCAGGCTGAAGTCCCGCTGTGTTTCCGGGAGCGGCTGTGCTGAGCTGATATTTCCGTGTGCGACTCCCAGCACCCGCAATCCTTTTGAAGCCATCTGGCCGGTAGCCGCGTTGATTTGTTCGCGCTCCGCAGTAGAAAGCCCGCACAGCTCTGCGATTGCCTCGGGAGCGCCCTTTACCGCAATCACGCGGTCGCCGTTGCCCGGCGCTTCCCAGACGCGTGACATCGACAGCAGTTCCTGGGACAAAGGATACTCGCGCACCAGGTTCCAGTCGGGATGCAGATGTTCCGAAGAATTGAAGACATGGTTCTTCAACTCCAGAAAGGCCTTTTCCATGGGATCAAACGGATCGCGGCTGCTGGCCAGCACGCTGTATTCAATCAGGGCATGGAACCTCTCCGGCGTGTCTTTGCCGGAGTTAAGCACCGAGAAAAATTCGCCGTCCGAATACAGTCTCTGCACGGTCATTTTGTTCTGTGTCAGCGTTCCGGTCTTGTCTACACAGAGCACCGTCGCTGAACCGAGCGTCTCAATCGCAGGCATCCGGCGGGTGAGGACGCGGCTGCGAGAAATGCGCCATGCCCCCATGGCCAGAAAAATGGTCAGAACCACCGGGAACTCTTCCGGAACCATGGAAATCGCCAGCGTGATTCCGGCCAGCATTCCCTGCAGCCAGTTGGTATGGGTATATCCATAGATCAGGGCAACGGCGAGGCACAATCCGACGCCCAGGACGGCAAAGATGCGGACAAGGTTCCTGGTTTC
>JBLMYN010000427.1:0-2544 GCA_050258305.1 Actinomycetota bacterium | reverse complement strand
GATATCTGAAGACGCATCCCCGCAAAACGCGCATTGTTCTTATGGACGACACGAACCTTGCTGCCATGTACGACGCCAACGTCTATCCGATTTACGTAGTCATTGACCGCGACGGCAACATAGCCGGCGAGCAGAAAGGCGCCGCTGGAGAAAGAGCGCTGCGAGATCTGGTCGCCGATGGCGGACTGGACGGAGTGGATCAGGATGAGGACGATGGCGGCAAATAAAGGATGCTGCACAGCGCCTTGGAGGCGTAAACTGGCGTTGTGGCATCACCGCCTTTCCCGCATCCATAGATTTGGCGGAATAACGCAGGAGGTCGCAGCATGAAACACCGAATCATCCTCTGGGCAGGCGCAGGGTTTCTGATTGCATCCTGCTTCGTGCTGTTTACTTTTCTCATGCCGCCGGAATCTCTGCAACCAATTCTGCAAAGCTCAGCCGGCAAGGTGTTTGCTTTTGCGAGTTGTCCGGTTGTGTATGGCTTCAGGCTGCACTTCCCTATCGCGTTCTGGTGGGTTCCTCCCATCAATGCTCTGACGTATGCCATGGTTGGGCTCCTCGCAGAACTATTGCGACACAAACCGGGCTCGCGAATTCAGTTGGCATCGTAATCAGGTCATCTCTTCGGCGCAGGCAAGTTCTGCCCTAAGGCGCCCCGCGCTACTCATAGCGCAACGCCACCATGGGATCAACCCGGCTGGCATGGCGGGCCGGCAGATAGCTGGCCAGGAGAGCTACAGCAGCCAGCAGGAATGAAACCACAATATAGGTGATGGCGTCTGTCGTGGGAACGTGAAAAAGCAGGCTGACCAGCAGGCGCGAACTCAGCAGCGCTCCGCCGATGCCCATGAACAGTCCAACGCCTGCCAGCCGCATACCCTGCAGCAATACCTGGCGCAACACATTCTCACGGCTCGCTCCCAGCGCAATGCGAATGCCGATGTCGCGTGTCCGCTGCACCACCACATACGAAAGCACGCCATAAACTCCGATGCAGGCGAGAAGCAGCGCAGTCGCCGCAAACAGCGTCATCAGGAAGGTATCGAAATGTGATTCCTGCAGGCGGCTGGAAATTTTCTCCTGCATGCTCGACACGCCGTAAATCGGGAGACCGTGATCGACTGATGCCACCGCACTCTGCAGTTCGGAAACGGGAATGGGTCTGCCCTGCGTGCGCACCACCAGGTCCATGGTGCGGCCAATCCAGTCCCAGGCCGCGGACGGCATTTGCGCCACGGGAATGTAAAACTCGGGGCGAATTTTCTGGTCCAGGCCCCAGGCGCGCACATCAGAAACCACGCCCACTACCTCATGCCACACCGGATCAAGCCGCCCTTTGGGACCGGCTTCGCAGCAGGCAAAGCGTTTTCCAATCGGGTCCTGTCCCGGCCATAGTGTCCGCGCCAGCGTTTCATTCACCATGGTAACCAGCACAGTCTGCCGCGTGTCCACCGGGGTAAACTCACGGCCCTCTCTCAACGGCACGTGCGTCACCGAGAGATATCCGGGAGAAACGGCCCGCATTTGCGCATCCACCAGGTTGGAAGGATCAAACGCCTTGCCTTCCGCGATCAATCCGTTGCTGTTGCCGCCGAAAGTCATGGGCGCGCGGGAAACCATCGCCACGGCTTGCACTCCGGGCAGCGACTGCACGCGCTGCATGATCTTTTCAAAGGTCTGCCGGGCGACCTGGGGATCGTGGTAAGCAGGATCGAGAAGCCCGATGCGCCCCACCATCAGGTTCGAAGTATCGAAGCCGGGATCCACATGAGCGACCTGCAACGCGCTGCGAATCAGCAATCCCGCGCCGGTCAGCAGCACCACAGCGAGCGCCAACTGAGCAACGACAAGTGTGCTGCGCACGCGATCGCGCCCGGTGCTGGTGCGTCCGGCGGACATATTCAGCGCTTCAGCCAGTCGCACTGATGAAGCCCGCAGTGCCGGCGCGATTCCAAACAGCAGTCCTGAAAAAACAGCCGCACCCGCAGCGAACAGCAGCGCCATGCCATCCACGTGGGCTTCGCCAATACGCGGCACGCCCGCAGGCGCATTCGCGACAAGCAGCGGCAATCCAATGGACGCCAGGATCACTCCTCCCAGCGCGCCGGTTCCGCCAAGCAAAATATTCTCCACCAGAAATTGGCGAATGATCCGCCGCGGACTGGCGCCGAGAGAAATGCGCGCGGCAATTTCTCTGGTTCGTGCGCGGGCCCGCGCCAGTTGCAGGTTGGCGATGTTGGCGCAGGCAATGAGCAGCACAAATGCCACCGCCGCCAGCATAATGAACATGCTCAACCGCTGATCACCCAGCAGGGCTTCCGTCAGGGGTGTCTGTGTGAAGCCGCGCTCCTTATCGTCGATGGGATAGAGCCGCTGCTGGCGTTGAGCCAGCACGTTCAACTGGGCTTGTGCGCCAACGGGTGAGACTCCCGCCTTGAGCCGGCCGAACACGTTGAGGTAGTGATTGTCGTGATCGGCGAGCTTCGCCGGCGAAAACGCCTCAGGAATCCAGAGCTGACTCCCGGAGAGCATGGGATCAAA
>JBLMYN010000426.1:0-12702 GCA_050258305.1 Actinomycetota bacterium | reverse complement strand
CCAGACCGAATCTGCGTCAGAGTGGGAACCGGAGAAGTTGCTGCAGCCCCTTGAGCCGCGCGCAACAATTACGCTCGAAGGCCAGACCGTCACGATCAGGGCATGGCAGTACACCATCCGCGGCTGCACCGGGCACCTTGTGCCGGTGTACCTGCTCGACACAGACCTCCCGGAAAACAGCGCTTTTGCCCGCACCCTGACAGACCAGCTCTACGGCGGCGATGATCATTACCGTTTGTGCCAGGAGGTGGTTCTGGGAATCGGCGGTGTGGCCATGTTGCGCCGGTTGGGCCATCACCACGTATTGACGTACCACATGAATGAGGGGCATCCCGCGTTGCTGGCCATGGCTTTGCTCGAGGAGCATCTGGGCGGCAGGCCCTGTTCGGAAGCCTCGGCCGACGATATCGCATTCGTACGAAAGAAATGTGTCTTCACAACGCATACTCCCGTCCCCGCGGGGCACGACCAGTTCTCTGAGCCTCTGGTTCGGCGTGTGCTCGGAGATGTGCACACCAACGCGCTGGAAAAAGGCGGCTGCATGGGCGGAAACGTTCTGAATATGACGGACATGGGCCTGCGCTTTTCTCATTACATCAACGGCGTGGCGATGCAGCACGGCGAAGTCTCGCGAGGCATGTTCCCGAATTATCCAGTACGCGCGATCACGAACGGAGTGCATGCAGGCACATGGACATCAAAACCCTTTCAGGAACTCTTTGACCGCCACATTCCCGAATGGCGTTGTGACAATCTGTACTTCCGCTACGCTATCGGAATCCCTCTGTTCGAAATCCGTACCGCTCACGCCCAGGCCAAACATATGCTGCGTGAGGAGTTGCTCCACAAGACCGGGTTTCCACTTGACCCGAATATTCTGACCATTGGCTTTGCGCGCCGGGCAACCGCCTACAAGCGTCCTGACCTGCTCTTCTCCGACCTGGAGCGGCTCAAGTGCATTGCGCGCGAGATTGGTCCTATGCAGCTGGTTTTCGGCGGCAAGGCCCACCCCCAGGACAGCGCAGGCAAACAGGGGATCCGGCATGTTTTTGAGGCTATGGCCGCGTTAAAGGGCGTGATCAACTGTGTTTATGTCGAGAATTATGAGATGCACTGGGCCTCACTGATCACCGCGGGAGTCGATCTCTGGCTGAATACGCCGCAGCGCCCGTTTGAGGCTTCCGGCACCAGCGGCATGAAAGCCGCCCTGAACGGTGTGCCGAGCTTCAGCGTGCCTGATGGATGGTGGCTGGAAGGACACGTGGAGGGCGCCACCGGCTGGGACATTGGCCGTGAAGAGATACCGGAAAAGCCGGCCGATGAAATCGCTTCGATGTATCACAAATTGGAAACCATCATTGTCCCAATGTTTTATGGCCGTCCGGAAGCGTACGCCGAGGTTATGCGCCTGTCGATTGCGTTGAATGGCGCTTTCTTCAACACGCAACGCATGCTGTCTCAATACGTCCTGGATGCCTATTTCAGCGGCAGGCAATCAACCCCGCTGGAGCAGGTAGTAGCGGAAACGCGGCACAACGAAGCAGCGTAAATGTGAAGCCGCACTTCGTGGTGTGGCCGAAGTGCAGCTTCTTGAACTCCTGTTTACCGGGGCTGCGGCACGATCAGCACGGGGCAGGTCGCCGAACAGACCACATCGTAAGCTGTCCCACCGAGAAAGTGACTTGCCGAGATTGAAACCGCTCCCAGGCCTCGCGCCCCCAGAACCAGCAGGTCGGCGTGGTGTGTTTCAGCGGCCTGGGTGATGGCGGCGTATGGCTTCCCGAATTCCACAGTGCATTTCACGCCGCTTAACGCATCCGCAAGCCCGTCGATTCGGTCCTTCATCCAGTCCTGCAACTTCTGCAGAGACATCGCGCGATCGAACAGGAAGTCCTTTCTCGGGTCATGTTCCACGTGAAGAGCGATGAGCTGGGCGTCATGATCGCGGGCGATCCCGGCGGCATACTGCAGGGCCGAGATGGACACTTTGGAAAGATCGGTGGCATACACTACAGTACGCAACTGAATCTGGCGGGCAGCCCGGTCGGAATCAAAGCGGGGACCCAGGACGAGTACGGGCCATTGCACGGCGCGGAAAACTCCTTCCGTCACGGACCCCAGCAGCCATTTGCGAATGCCTTCGCGGCCATGCGTGGCCAGGATCAGCAGGTTCGGGTGATGTTCAGCCACCTCTTCCAGCAGCAGCTTGATTCCTGCCTCGCGCACAACAAGCTTCGGCGTCAGGTCATGCATTCCCACTTTTTCCGCCAGAGCGGCTAACCTCTCCTCGGCATATCGCTTGAGCTGCGGTGGCCCATCGGCCGGCCAGTTGAGCAAGGGCTCAGGCGGCATATAGACCGGCATTTCCGGAGTGCATGCGTGAACAATCATCAGCTCTGATCCATACCAGCGGGCCAGTGAAGCCGCATAGCGCAGGGTTCGCTCTGTCTCATCTCCCAGGTCCGTGAGTATGGCAATCTTTTCCAGTTGAATGAGGCGCTGGGCAACTGCGGCCAACATAAGACACCTCCTCCGATCCTCTTAACTTCATGATTGTCCGGCAGAGGCCTGCAGACAGTGATGACCATCACCCGCTGGAGTGCCAACATGCGTCGAGGGCACAGGCAGGCTCCTGTGGCTGATCGCTGGCCAACACAACCCGGGAAGAAATTACTGTGATAAGAATTGCAGGAAGACCGGTAGGTAATCTATGCGGGTCATCAAAATCAAAACCTGGTGGTCTTCCGCTGTAAGCGGGAACTGAGACAGTTCGACTGAAGCAGGTCAAATGTGGCGGCCGCAGCAGACGGAAGACAAGAACGCGGCCCGGAGAGGCCGCGCCTTGTTCTGCTGCAGTTTGCGATCAGACGGAAACAGCCTTGGCCTTCTCAGCTTCGATCGCGTTCAGCATGTCCTCATCATTGTCGAACTTGAACCAGGTGCGGCCACGTTCTTTGGCGATCTGTTCCTCTACACGGGTAAGGCATTCGATATCGGCTTTATCAACCACGCGGATGTTTCTGCGTTCGAATTCCCGCCTGACCTGATCGGCAGACAAGCCTTTGCCGTCAGGCGCCCCTTCCAGGTACTTCACTACGTGCGCCGCGCCAACTTCACCATCATGGCGGGCGATGCCGACGAGACCGTCACTGGCCTTGCGCGCCCAGCCTACGGCGTACATGCCTGGCAGCGTCTTGCCCGTTGCGGGATCAAAGATTTCGTACGCAGGCGAGCCCTTGGGATCTTCACCTGTATTCGGATTCGTCACGTAGGCGTCGCGATTGTAAGGCAGGCCCAGTGCCGGATCAGCCACATCGCCAATGGCAAAGATCATGGTATCGACTTCGATATCAGCGGTCTTATCAGTAGCCTTGCAGGCAATGCTTCCGTCGCGCTCGGAGAGGACGTTCTCGGTTACCGTCAGCCGGCAGATGCGGCCATTGGCGTCCGCGTGAATCTCTTTGGGCTGGCACAGGAAGCGGAAGCTGAACCGCCCGCCCTCGATTTCCGGAGCAGGCTTCTTCAGCACGGGGAAGGTTTCATCGGCCAGCTTGCTGATGTCCTGACCCACGGCGGCGAGCTGCGGCTGGATGCGCTGCAGCTCTTTATCGAACGCCTGGCGGTCGAAGTGGTTTTCGACGTAGTTGAATTCCTTGGCGTCGAATTTGGCTTCAAACGGCCCACGGCGGGCGACGACGATTACTTCTTCTGTCGTCTTTTTCGGATCATCGATCAGCAGCCAGTGAACGATATCGACCATTACGTTGCCCATGCCGATCACCGCAACGCGTTTACCGACCGAGAAATCGTGCCCGGTATAGATCGGAAGTAGGTTGTAGTTGTAAACAAAATCTTTTGCGGGGTAAACGCCTTTGGCCTTTTCGCCGGGGAGGCCGAGCTTCTTTGTACCCTGGGCGCCGACGGCAAACACAATGGCCGAGGGATCCCACCGGCGCAGATCATCCACCGTGATGGTGGAATCTTTGCTCACCGGCACATTGCCGAAGTAATGCACATTGGGCAGGCTCAGCACTTTGGCGAACTGCTTGCGCAGCCCGAATTTCATTTTGTCCTTGGTTGGATAGATGCCGTACTCGGCAAGCCCTCCCGGCTTGATGTCGCGATTGAAGATAATGGTTTGGTGCCCGGCCTGGGCAATCTTCTGTGCGGCAAACAGACCCGCCGGTCCTGCGCCAACGACGAATACGGTTTTCACGTAAGATCTCCTCCGAAACTTTGTTTGCTCAACAGGGCGGCGAGAATTCCCTGCGAGGCTGCTGCGCCCATGGCTACGTTTTCACTTCTACCGCCTGTTCGGCTGCCTGCGGGGTATTATCGCCCACCTTTTCGCTGCCATCCACAGGCATGTTGGCAAAGGCAGAATACAGCTTCCAGCGCTCGTTGACGTCCTGCTGCGCCAATTCAAGCAGCTTCCTGGCCTCGTCGGGATGGGTCTGCCTGAGCGCCGTGTACCGAGTCTCATTGTAGAGATAATTCTCCAGCGGAATGGACGGCGCCTTTGAGTCTAGCTGCATGGGATGCCTGCCTTCCATCGCCAGATTGGGATTGAAGCGGAACAGCGGCCAGTGTCCGGATTGCACAGCGAGTTTCTGCTGATTAAGGCTGCAGGCCATGTCAATTCCGTGGGCGATACACGGGGCGTAGGCAATGATGAGTGATGGCCCGTTATATGCTTCAGCTTCATTGAAGGCCTTGAGCGTCTGCATGTCTCCCGCACCCATGGCCACGTGCGCCACGTACACATTCCCGTACGCCATCGCCATCAGGGCCAAATCCTTCTTGGCGCCAGGCTTGCCGCCGGAAGCGAACTTGGCCACCGCGGCGCGCGGCGTGGATTTGGAAGCCTGGCCTCCGGTATTCGAATAAACCTCGCTGTCCAGTACCAGGATGTTTACATTTCGGCCGGAGGCCAGAACATGGTCGAGCCCGCCATAACCGATGTCGTATGCCCAGCCGTCGCCGCCCACGATCCATACGGCATGTTTGACCAGGGCATCGGCGACGGTGAGCAGTTCGCGCGCATCGGCATTTTCGTTCCGAATGGGCTCAAGCTTTTCCTTCAGCAGGCTGACGCGCTCACGTTGCGCGTGCACGCCAGCTTCGTTGTGCTGATCGGCGTCAAGCAGGTTCCGCACCAACTCGTCCCCGAGCGCGGCGGAGAGGCGGCGGACCAGGTCGCGCGCGTAATCAGTCTGCTTCTCCTGGGCAAGCTGCATTCCCAGACCGAATTCGGCGTTGTCTTCAAACAGGGAATTCGACCAGGCGATGCCGCGCCCGTCTTTATTGAAAGCGTAAGGCGTCGTCGGCAGGTTGCCGCCATAAATGGATGAGCAGCCGGTGGCGTTGGCCACGACGGTCCGGTCGCCAAAAAGCTGCGACATCAGTTTGAGATACGGGGTTTCCCCGCAGCCGGAACAGGCTCCGGAAAACTCAAACAGCGGCTGGAGCAACTGTACGTCCTTCACCTGTCCGAAAGACAGCTTCTCGCGATCGAACTCGGGCAGGCTGAGGAAGAATTCCCAATTCCGGTTTTCGCGCTCGCGCACCGGCGGCTGCGGCACCATGTTGATCGCTTTGTGGCTGGGCTCAGTCTTGCTCTTCGCCGGGCAGACTTCAACGCACAACGAGCACCCGGTGCAGTCTTCAGGAGAGACCTGCAGCGAATACTTCATATGGCCCATATCCTTCCAGCGGGCCGGCGCGGAGAGGAACGTCTCTGGCGCTGCGCTGAGCCTCTCTGAATCGTAAACTTTGGCGCGAATCACCGCGTGCGGACAGACAAGAACGCATTTGCCGCACTGGATGCACAATTCCGTGTCCCACTCGGGGACCTCCAGCGCAATATTGCGCTTCTCCCACCGCGCCGTGCCGCTGGGGAAGGTGCCGTCGACCGGCATACTGCTGACGGGGAGTTGGTCACCGTTGCCCTGAATGATCGGTCCGATCACGTTGCGCACGAACTCCGGCGCTTCCGCCGGCACGGGCGGATGCAGATCGTAGTGTCTGGCTGCGGCCTCAGGTACCTTCACTTCGAAGAGATTGTGCAGAGTCTTATCCACGGCATCAAAGTTCTTCTGCACCACAGCCTCGCCGCGCTTGCTGTAGGTCTTGCGGATGGCGCGTTTGATGGCCTCGATTGCCTGCTCGCGCGGCAGCACGTTGCTGATGGCGAAGAAGCACGTCTGCATGATGGTGTTGATGCGCACGCCCATCCCGGTCTCTTTCGCCACCTTGTAGGCATCGATCACATAGAACTTCAATTTCTTGCGAATGATTTCCTGCTGGATGACGCCGGGCAGGTTCTCCCAAACGTCATCCGGGCCATAGAGACTGTTGAGCAGGAAAGTAGCGCCGGGTTCGGCGTACTTGAGCACATCAATGCGCTCCAGAAATGCAAATTGATGGCAGGCTACAAAGCTTGCCTGGGTAATCAGGTAACTGGAATGGATGGGCCTGGGGCCAAAGCGCAGGTGCGAAGTGGTGAGCGAGCCGGATTTCTTGGAATCGTAAACAAAGTAGCCGTGGGCGTACAGGTTGGTATCTTCGCCGATGATCTTGATCGAATTCTTGTTCGCGCCAACCGTGCCATCGGCGCCCAGTCCGTAAAAAAGAGCGCGCACCGTCTCGGGTTCCTCGGTGGAGAAAGCTGGATCGTAATCGATGCTGGTGTGCGTCACGTCGTCAACGATGCCGATGGTGAAGTGCTTCTTGCTCTTCTCTTTTGCCAACTCATCGAAGATGCCTTTGACCATGGCCGGCGTGAATTCCTTTGAGGAAAGGCCGTAGCGCCCGCCGATGACCCGTGGCAGAGGTTGCACCAGATGCGACGTTTCCGCTTCCGCCTCGCTCAGCGCGGTGACTATGTCCGAGTAAAGCGGCTCACCTATGGCTCCGGGTTCTTTTGTGCGATCGAGCACCGCAATGGCTTCTACAGTCGCGGGCAGCGCGTGGATGAAGTGCTCCACTGAAAACGGCCGGTACAGGCGCACCTTCAGGACCCCAAGCTTGTAGCCTTGCTGGTTCAGGTGCTCGACTGTTTCTGCCGCCACTTCGGCTCCTGACCCCATGATTACGATCACGCGGTCAGCATCCGGCGCGCCGGAATAATCGAACAGGTGATACTGCCGTCCGGTGATCCCCGCGAACTTGTCCATGGCGTTCTGCACGATAAGGGGCGCCGCCAAATAGTAGGGATTGGCAGCTTCGCGTGACTGGAAATACACATCAGGATTCTGGGCCGTGCCGCGCACGAACGGGTGTTCCGGCGATAAGGCGCGACGCCGGTGCTGCAGCACCAGGTCTTCCGGGATCATTGCCCGCAGGTCTTCCGGCAGGAGTTGTTCCACCTTCGCAATCTCATGGGAAGTGCGGAAGCCATCAAAGAAATGGACGAACGGAACTCGCGCTTCCAGGGAGGCTGCCTGGGCGATCAGGGCAAAGTCCATCACTTCCTGGACCGAATTTGACGCCAGCATACCCCAGCCGGTCTGGCGAACCGCCATCACGTCCTGATGATCGCCAAAAATTGAGAGAGCATGGGTCGCTAGCGACCGGGCGGCAACATGCATGACTGCCGGGGTCAGTTCACCGGCGATCTTGAACATGTTGGGCACCATCAGGAGCAGGCCCTGAGCGGAGGTGAATGTAGTGGCCAGAGCGCCTGCCTGCAGCGCCCCGTGCAGCGCTCCAGCGGCGCCGGCTTCGCTCTGCATCTCGATCACCTGGGGAATCGTGCCCCAGATGTTGGTCTGCCCTTCGGCAGACCACTGATCTGACCACTCGCCCATGGCCGAGGACGGAGTAATGGGATAAATGGCAATGACTTCGTTGATTTTATGGGCGACGTACGCGGCTGCTTCGTTTCCGTCGATGGTGACGTGGGGGCGGTTCATGGCTGTCTTGAATGGGGCCGCTCATTTTGGCGGGAGCCGTAGGATGCGCGGCCCCATTTCCTCCCTAAGCGTCATTTGCTGACGCGGGTTTTACTGATCATCATCAGGGAGAGGTAACCATTTTGGATGTGATGAATGTCACGGGAGCGGAGCAGATTACCTAACGGTAACAAGGAAGGGCGGTTAGGTTCAGGAAATAAAAATGGGTGTTCGACTGATGAACACCCGTGATCACTATTTTCCCTTGAAAATCTTGATTGCGGAGACATGGCTCCGCATCCGAGTTACTTCTTCTTTTTCTTCGCAGCTTTTTTCTTCGTTGCCATGGTGAAGTTTCCTCCTTAAGAATTTGGGTCCTCGAGGCCGTTTCTTGCACCGGGCAGCTAAATATTGCGTAGCTTCCCGTCTACATCCAAGATATTGCGGTAGCTGTGTGACAATGTCAACAAAAAAATCGACATCACAACGCTCCGGTGGTGGCCGTCACAGCAATCGGTATCGCCGGTCACATCAGCTCGCGCAGCATATGGCTGAGAATCAACTCAACCCTGAGCTTCGGGGGCGCATGCCCGAAGCAACTGCAACAGGCGGTTGAGAGTGCACGGCGCAACGCCGGTTCCGCGGCTAGTGAACGTGGACTTCTGCTGATGGCAGACAATCTCGCTGAAGGTCCTAAATCTGTTCCGGGACCTCACCCGCGAGAAGTGTCGCGTGAAGAGGTTGCACGGTTCCATGAAGAGCAGCGGCGCCCGCCGGCGCATACGTCGAAAGGCAAGCGGAGACGCAAAGATGAGAGAAGGCAAGCAGCCCTCTCGCTCAAAAACGCGTCCGCTCCTTTTCGCCACGCCCTGACCCGGCGCCCTCAACCGCCTCTCGCCGAGCGCATGCGCATCTGCCGCGAAGCCTCAGTCGCCCATCCATTCCCCCAGGTGCTGCAGCGAGCTTACGTGATCGCAAATGATTTTGATCACTCCCATGACCGGCACGGCAAGAACCAGCCCCAGCGCTCCCCAGATCCAGCCCCATACGAGCAGCGAGATCGTGACCACCAGCGGGTTCAATTGCAGCCGCTTGCCAATCACCTTGGGATAGAGCACATTCATGCTGAACAGGTGCAAGCCCAGCACCGTGAGCACAATGATGATCATGCCGCTGCCCTTCAATATGCCGATGCCTGCGGCAAACGGAGGAATGGCGGCCAGAACCACGCCCAGGTACGGCATCAGGCTCAGGAAACCACTGATGACGCCAAGAAAATAAAAGTACGGCAGCCCCAAAAACCCGAACACCGCCATGCTCACGGCGCTCATAAAAAGTCCAATGACGAAATTTCCGGCGATGAAGCCGCGGATCATCAGCGAAATCTGGCCGAGAGTGACATAGGCGGTGGTCCGGTTCTCCGCGCGGAACAACTGCACCGTCTTGGTGCGCGCATGTTCCTGCCAGCTCAGCATGAAATACACCAGAAAAGGAATGAACGCGATGGCCGCCAGCACCTCTGTAATTGTGCCCAGGCCTTTGGTAAAGAGGTCTGATCCGCTGCTCTCCACTTTCACCGGCACGGCCTTCTTGTTTTGCTCCGCCTCCCCGGGAAGAATCTTTTGCGTTGTGTTCTTGATCTCCGTGGTTTGCCTAGTGATGTGGGAGAGCTTGCCGCGGATTTTCTGCGAGTATTTCGGCAGTTGATGGACAAAGCTGGTCGCGCGGTTATAGAAAAAATAGCTTCCCGCCCAGACCACGCCGCAAAGCAGCACCACGGCGATGAAGGCCCCGGCTGAACGCGGCAGCCTCCAGCGCCCCAGGAACGTAACCACGGGCTCCAGCGTGAAGGCGATCAACACGGAGACGAGCAGCGTGATCATCACAACCTTGGCGACGTAACAGGCCGCCAGCACCGCAACCACGGCCAGGATCACCTCCGCCGCAGCCCCCGCCCGCAGTGAGTTCCCGAATTTGCGCTCCTGCGGATGCTGCAAATCCTTTTGCGCCTCCTCTCGGTCCGCAGTCCGCGGGCCCCGCGGTTCGGAAGGCGGGATGATGCGATTCGAAGCCATTTCTTAGTCAGATGCCGCCGCGCTTTATAATGACCGCGTGCAACTCTCCGGCCGTATTCTGGCCATCGACTACGGCTCTCGCCGCATGGGGCTTGCGGTTTCTGATGCTCTTGGGATCACAGCACAGGGGCTGGAAACGCTTGAGCGCAGGAACAAACGCAGCGATTTTGCCCGGCTAGAACGCCTCATTCGCGAATACCAGATTGCTGAGATCGTCCTTGGCAACCCGCTGCGCATGAGCGGAGAAGAAGGAACGCAGTCGCGCAAGGTGGCTGAATTTGCGGATGAACTGCGCCGCCGCTTCGGTCTTCCCGTCCACCTCTGGGACGAGCGCCTCACCTCTTCTGAAGCCAACCGCCTCCTGCGCGAGGCCGAAGTCAGCCTGCAGAAGCGGGCCCAGGCCGTCGACCGCATGGCCGCCACTCTGATCCTGCAGTCATTTCTGCAGGCACGGAGCGTGGGTTAAATTCTCCAGAATTGGTTTTCCCGTGCCTGTCCACAATGGAATCGGCACTCGCCAGTTGACCGCGATCACAGCGCGTCCGGCTCTTCCGGTCCCTCTTCCCAAAACCCCAATCCCGGCGAGATAATACTTGTTTAGCAGGTTCTTAACTCTTCCACCTGGGAGTCCGCGACCCTCTTGACCAAAAGTTAGCCACCAAGTACAACTTTTCGGATCAAAATTCGCCCGCAGTCCGGCCCCGGCTTGCCGTTAAGGAGGCGCTTTGAAGGTTTACGAAGGCAAGGATATCCGCAATCTCGTTGTCATTGGCCATTCCAACTCCGGAAAGACCTCCCTGGTATCAGCCATGCTGTACACCGGCGGCGCCACCCCCAAGCTGGGCCGTGTGGATGAAGGTTCCACCGTCACCGACTACGACGAGGAAGCCATTGCCCGCCAGATGACGGTTTCCACCGGAATCGCGCCCCTGGAGTGGCGCAACACCAAGATCAATCTGCTGGACACGCCCGGCTTCACGCTTTTTGCCCATGAAGCCAAAATCGCCATGAGCGCCGCCGAGGCCTCCATGGTGGTGGTGGATGGCGTGTCTGGGGTCGAGGTGGTGACAGAAAAGGTCTGGCAATACGCGGAAGAGATCAACCTGCCTCGCGTCATCGTGGTCAGCCGCATGGACCGCGACCGCGCCGACTATGAAGCCGCCCTGGAAAGCCTGCGCTCGGCGTTTGGCCGCCAGATTGTGCCTGTCCAGCTTCCCATCGGCAAAGAAAAGGACCTGAAGGGCGTGATCGATCTGGTCACCATGAAGGCTTACACCTATGATATGGGCGGCAACGGGAAGGGCAAAGAGGGCCCGATCCCGGCTGATCTCCAGCCGGCGGCGCAGGAAGCGCACGAGAGGCTCGTGGAAATCGTCGCCGAAGGCAAAGACGAGCTGATGGAAGAATTCTTCGATAAAGGAACCATCTCTGAAGAACATCTCATCCCTGCGCTGCATGAAGCCATTCGCGACGACAAGATATTTCCTGTACTTTTTGCCTCCGGACTGGGCAACATAGGAACCGACCATCTGCTCGATTTCGTTGTGGATTATTGCCCCACGGCCGCCGAACACTCCGCCGTCCATTCCGCTCCGGACTCGAGCGGCAACGGCCACAGCGCTGAGCGCAAGGTGACTGACGCCGAGCCGGCATCCGTTTACGTCTTCAAGACGGCCAACGATCCCTTTGCCGGCCGCATTACCTACTTCAAAGTTTTTTCCGGCGTGGTGAAAAATGACGCCACGCTGCAAAACTTCACGCGCAGCACATCGGAAAAGCTCTCACACCTTTCGCTGCCGCAGGGCAAAAACCTTGTGCCCATCGCGGAGCTGCATGCCGGCGACATCGGCGCCGTGGCCAAGCTGAAGGACACGCTCACCTCTGATACCCTGGGCGACAAGGCCAATCCCATTCAGTATCCGGGCGTCACTCTGCCCGAACCGGCCATCACCTTTGCCATCGAGCCCAAGAGCCGCAACGACGAAGATAAGCTCTCCAACGGCGTGCACAAGTTAATGGAAGAAGATCCCATGCTGCGGTTCTTTCGCGACGAACAGACCAAGGAATTCCTCATCGCCGGAACAGGCCAGCAGCATATTGAAGTTGTTGTTTCCAAGCTGAAGAAGCGCTACCACACGGAAGTGAATCTCAAGGCGCCGAAGGTCCCCTACCGCGAAACCATTCGCGGCAAGGCTGACGTCCAGGGCCGCCACAAAAAGCAGAGCGGCGGTCACGGCCAGTACGGCGACTGCAAAATCAAGATGGAGCCCATGGAGCGCGGCAAGGGCTTTGAATTCGTCAATGACATTTTCGGCGGAGCCATTCCCAAGAACTTCATTCCCGCCGTGGAAAAGGGAATTGTGGAAGCCGCCCAGCGCGGTTTCCTGGCCGGCTATCCTGTGGTCGATTTCCGCGTGATCCTCTACGACGGCAGCTACCACGACGTTGACTCGAACGAACTCTCATTCAAAACCGCCGGACGCATCGCCTTCAAGAAAGCCATGGAGCAGGCCAAACCCACGCTGCTGGAGCCCATCATGAAGGTGGAAATCACCATCCCGGACGAGTTCGCCGGCAGCATTATGGGCGACCTCAATTCCCGCCGCGGCCGCATTCAGGGAATGGAAAACAAGGCCGGCAAAACGATCGTCAAGGCTGAAGCCCCCATGGCGGAAATGCTCAGCTACGGCGCCGATCTCACATCCATGACGCAGGCGCGCGGCAGCTTCAACATG
>JBLMYN010000425.1:0-4484 GCA_050258305.1 Actinomycetota bacterium | reverse complement strand
TTTTCTGCAGCTTAGCGGCTTTGGCAAGGTGGTCGGCGGCGGCAATCACGGCATCGTACAGCGCTGTCCCACCACGGCTGTCCACTCGATCCAGGGCTTCTCTCATTTTCGGAATGCTGGCGGTGAAATCCTGATCCAGGTAGGGCTCATCGTTGAAATTCACGATGAACACCTCGTCATTCGGATTGCTGGCCTGCACCAGATTCACCACCGCTTTGGTGACCGCATTCCTCTTGGTCCGCATGGACCCGGAGTTGTCCACCAGGATTCCGATGGAAACGGGGACATCTTCGCGGCGAAAATCCTTGATCTGTTGCGGCTGGCCGTTCTCATAAACTGTGAAATCCCGCTGTCCGAGGTCGGTGACGATGTGATGGTTCCGGTCCAACACCGTTGCGTGCAGCGTGACCTCGTCAACCCGCTGGCGATAGACGAACTGGCCCTTCTCCCCTTTTGTCACCTGCCCAACGACACCGCCTTCCCGCTGCAGATCGGGAGGGAGTTTACCCGGAGTTGTCGTGGAAGGTGTGTTTCCAGCCGCCGCAGGAGGCTGGGCAGGTTTAGCGGGGGTGACGGGACGCGCCCAAACCGGCAGCGCCGGGTCCGTTGGGTCCACGTCAGAAGGCAACGGCGTAGGTTGTACCCTGGTTGGACTGGACGGAGCTTGCGGCTGGGTTTGCCCCAGCAACGTGCCTGTCACGATCAACAACGATAAAGAAAGGGCCCGGACGACCAAGTTATTGCGAAGGTGCATAGTATCCCGTTTTGGCGTAAACATTCAGGTGCGGCAGCCCCTTGGGCGGAATGAGCTTCACTTTGATTTTGCGCCACCGGCCATCCCTGGCCTTGTTGTTTGGACGATACCCGAGTACATATTGGTTGCGCAGCTCGATTCCAATCTTTGTAGCCACATCAGCCAGTTCATTGGGATTGCTGACGGTAAACAGCCGTCCGCCCGTCGCGTTCGTGATTTCTCCCAGCAAAGCAGGTCCGGCGATCTCTTCCGCCTGTGTCGGCGTGGGGCTGAAGATACCGATGGCATAAATCTGCACGTCGGCCTCTCGAACCATGGATTTGATCTCATTCTCAGTATAACGGCTGTGATTATCCCCGCCATCGGAAATGATCAACAGCGCCTTCTTCGGGTTGCGGGCGTCCTTCATCTTGCTTATGCCCATGTAGATCGCGTCCAGCAGCGCTGTGGTGCCCTGGGGCAGAGTGTAAACCAGCTTTCCCTGGACGTCTTCCACCGACTTTGTGAAATCTTCCCGTAGTTGCGGCCGGTCGCTGAAGGTGATCATGAAGAACTCGTCAAGAGGATTGGCGGTCTTGAAGAACTCAATCACCGCGGCACGCGCCTGCTGGATCTTGTCTGACATGCTGCCGCTCATATCAAAAATCACACCCAGTGAAATAGGGGCATCTTCTGTGGAGAAATGCCTCACTTTCTGGATCTCGCTGCCTTCCATCACGCGGAAATTCTCTTTATCGAGTCCTGTTACGATCCGGTTCCAGTCGTCCGTGACGGTCACATTCACGAGCACCAGGTCCACATCCACCTGCAAGGGCTTGCCGTGATTTACTTTCAGGCCGGGATCACCACTGAGGTTGGCGGGTTTCTTGGCATCGGGTTGCTTCGGGGCTTCCGTACGCGGGTGGATGTGAACCTTCACATCGTCATCCTGGGCCCTGCAAACCGCAGTAAGCCCGGCTGCGACGGCCAATACGATTACGCACCGTAGCGCGAGCATCCGGTAAGAAACGTCAGAACGAGCCGATAAGGGGCGGGATGCGCCATACCCGCAGTATTCCGGGCGGGCCATATGGAACCTCATTTTTGCCGATGTTACCACAGCGGCGTAAACATTGAATACAGGAACTTGATGCGGCGCGCAGACTGGACGCCACCGCCTTAGAGTTTTTTGATGTATTCCGGATTCAGCAGGTTTTCTCCCCTGCTTGATAGAATGCAATAGGTTCCCAAAACGAACGATGGCAGAAATCATTCCATTTCAAGCGCTTCGCTACGATCCACAGCAGGTCAAACTGGAAGACGTGCTCACCCAGCCCTACGACAAGATCACTCCCGAGATGCAGGCCCGCTATTACGAGTTGAGCCAGCATAATCTGGTGCGGATTATTCTGGGCAAAAGCGGTGAAACCGACACGCCCGGCTTCAATACGTATACCCGCGCCGCCGAATACCTCCATGACTGGCGCTCGGCCGGGATATTAAAACAGGATGCTCAGCCCTCCTTCTACATGTATTCGCAGACATTTACAGTGCCGGGAACGCGTGATCTGGCGGAGCGCCGTGGGCTTATCGCCCTGGGGCGCATTCACGATTACGCTGATGGCGTGGTCTTCCGCCACGAACAGACCCTGGCCAAACCTCGGGCTGACCGGCTCAATTTGCTGAAAGCAACGAAAGCACATTTCGGACAGATTTTCATGCTTTACAGCGACCCGCAAGCGTCAATGGAAAAGCTCGTCGGGAAAAGGGCCGACGACGATCCTGATGTTTCCCTGCTCGACGAATACGAGGTCCTGCACCGTGTCTGGCGCATTTCTGATGTCTCGCTGATCAAGGGGATTCAGCAGATCATGTGCGATAAAAAATTCCTGATCGCCGACGGCCACCACCGCTATGAGACGTCGCTGGCGTATAGGGACGAAAGGCGGAAGGAATCGGGCTCAAGAGATCCCGGCGCGCCGTACGAATTCGTCATGCTTACCCTGGTGCCCATGGAGAGCCGCGGTCTGGTAATTTTGCCGACGCACCGCATTATCCACGGACTCGCGAGCTTTGACCGCGAACACATGCTGGAAGCCGCTAAACGGTACTTTGAAATCGAGCGGATAGATCTCCGGACTGAAAGCCGCAGTGCCACGACGCTTCTGGGAGAAGCCGGCGAGAACGGAACGGCATTCGTCGCCGTGACGCGCCAGGGGCCCTACCTGATGCGGGCCAAAGAGCGCGCTGTCCAGGAAGCGCTCTCGAACCTTTCCGAGCGCCAGCGGGAACTCGATGTTGTGCAACTCCATAGACTGCTTTTGGAGCGTATTCTCGGAATCTCGGAAGAAGCCATCCGGAACCAGGAGCACGTTAAATACGAGCGCGATGCTTTTGAAGCGATCTCCTGGGTGCGCCAGGGCGCCAACGTTGCCTTCTTGATGAATGCCGCGCGAATTCAACAGGTAAGTGAGATCGCATTCGGCGGAGAAGTCCTGCCGCAAAAATCAACTGACTTTTATCCCAAACTCCTGAGCGGACTGACCATTTATGCGCTTGAGTAGGCGCGGCTCCAGTATGGCTGGTATTGCGGCTGTGCTGCTCGGCCTGCTTTCCCTCTCTCCAGCCAGCGTGCAGCAGCAGCCTCCTCCTCCGGTGCGGCCCAGTCCGGCAACGATCCCGTCGGGCCCGCCCGGCGCAGCCTCCACGCCCGCACAACCGGGCTTTCTCGTCGTGGTCGACCCCAGTCACGGCGGCGCTGACAAAGGCGCCGTCTTTGCGCCACGGATTTTCGAAAAGGACATAACCCTGTCCCTGGCACGCATGCTGCGCAAAGAGCTGGAAACCCGCGGAGTGGCCGTACGCATGCTCCGAGACTCGGATGTGAAGATGGATCTCGACCACCGGGCGGAACTCTGCAACCACCAGCAGCCGGCATTGTACGTTGCCTTGCACGCCGGCGAGCCGGGGAGAGGGGTCCGTGTCTATAGTTCATTCCTGGCCGTGACCGAAACTGCGGTCGGCCGGTTTCTTCCCTGGGACAGTGCACAGGCGAAGTCCCTGCAACGCAGCCAGGCTGTTGCCCGGGCAGTTACCCGCGAACTGCAAAAGAGAGACCTCAAAGCGGTCCAACTTCAGGCTTTTCTCCGTCCGCTGAACAATGTTGTAGCTCCCGCGATTGCAGTGGAAATAGCAGTCGATCGCACAGATGTGCGGTCCGTCGAAAATCCAAAACTGCAGGGCACAGTCGCGTCAGCGATAGCCTCGGCAATCGAACAGGTCCGCGACCGTCCCGGAGTGAGCAGGTGATCCCCAGACATTTTCAGATTGGCATTTCGTTCCTCCTGGCGGCTATTTTGATTGCCGGAATTTATATTGTTGAACTCCGACAGCGAGAAGAAGCCAAAACACAGCAGGCACTCGCCGGCCCGGAAGCGCCCGAGGCCCACGGTAAAGAGGAGAATATACGAATCCTTGTAGCCTATGATGACGATCTCGCATTGCGGTGGCGCAATACCCGGGTATTCATGCCTGATGAACGTGATTTACGAGCCCAGGCCGCATTGCGCGCTGTGCTTGCCCAATACCTGCAAACGCCTTCCCCACACCCGCTGGCCAGGGGATCAGACGTAAAGAATATTTACCTCCTCCACGGCGATACCGCATTGATTGATACTACGGCGCAATTTGCTGATGGACATCCGTCAGGCATACTACTGGAAGAGATGACTGTGGCATCCCTCGTTGAAAC
>JBLMYN010000424.1:0-5883 GCA_050258305.1 Actinomycetota bacterium | reverse complement strand
TCCATGCCGGCCAGCACGGCGTGTTCAAAGTTGCCGTCGAGATTTGCTGTTTCCGCCAAAGCGCCGGGCATGCGGAATACGGCATTCAGGTCCGGTTCACCGGAGGCGCCGAACTCGGCTGCAGCCTTGCGGAAGGCAGCCACGTATCCACCCACAAGCTCGCGATTGAATCCGAAGCCCTCTCCCGGCCGCCGCTCCACTGAGAGCGTAACCTCCACATGTCCCCGGGCCAGCCGCTCCTTGAGAACACGGCGCAGTTTGATTTCGAGTTCCTCGGTCTCCGCGGGAAGGCGAAGCTGCGGGTCAAGAAAACGATGGTTGACGGATTTAAGCGACAGCGAGAATGAAACACCTTCCCCTGCCTGGGACTTCACCTGCGCGAACCCTGTCATGGAACGGATGGGCATGGATGAATGATTTTAGCTTGCCGGCCCCTGTGCACGAACACCGGCCACCGTTTCTGCGTTCATTTTGGGCTCTAAATCCATAAACTGCAATTCATAAAGTTTGCGGTAGGTGCCAAGCCGGGTCAGCAGGTCCTCATGGGTGCCGGAATCGGCAATGCGCCCGTTTTCCAGCACCACAATCCGGTCTGCATGGCGAACCGTGGTCAGGCGGTGCGCGATGACGAATGCCGTGCGGCCGGTCATCAGATTGTGCAGCGCAGCCTGCACCAGCGCCTCCGATTCAGTATCCAGTGAAGAAGTCGCCTCATCGAGGATCAGGATGGGGGCATTCTTCAGCAGGGCTCGCGCGATGGCGATGCGCTGGCGCTCGCCTCCGGAAAGCCGCAGCCCCCGCTCGCCGATCATAGTGTCATAGCCACCCGGCATCTTCTGGATGAAATCATGAGCCAGGGCCGCCCGGGCAGCCTCAATAACCGCCTCCTGCGGAACGTCGGGCTGTCCATAGGCGATGTTATTGCGGACCGTATCGTTAAAGAGAATCGTCTCCTGGGTCACAATGCCGATCTGCGCCCGCAACGAGGCCAGCGTCACATCGCGAATGTCATGGCCGTCAATTGTGATGGAGCCTGAACCCACGTCAAAGAAGCGCGGGATCAGCTGCACCAGAGTGCTCTTCCCGGCTCCGCTGGAACCCACAATCGCAATTACCTCACCCGCGCGCGTTTCCAGGCTGATGCCGCGGAGTACCTCGCCCTGGCCTTCACCGTTTGCTCCCGAGTAGGAGAAAAACACATTGTCAAACCGCACGCAGTCATGGAACGGCGGAAGAGGAAGCGATCCGGGCTTGTCGTGAACGTGCTCCTGCTCATCAAGAAAGCGAAAGACCTCTGATGAAGCGCCCAGCGCCTGTTGCAGGCTGTTGTTGAACAGCGCGAACTTGCGCACCGGGTCGTAGAGCTTGAATACGGCGAAAATGAATGCCAGGAAGGTGCCCGCCTGCATGGTGCCCGACTTGATTTCGTTGCGGCCCAGCACCAGCAGGAGCACGACCGCCACGGCCCCAATCATGTCCATCAGAGGCGAGCTCAGCGCCTGGACCGCCACCGATTTCAGGTTCGCGCGAAACAGCCGTCTGGCCGCGTTGCGGAATCGCACACTCTCCCACGCTTCCATGGTGAACGCCTTGACAATGCGGTTGCCTGTCACTGTCTCATGCAGGATGTGCTGGATATCGGCCAGTTTATCCTGCCCTTTGCGCGTGGTGGTGCGCACTCCCCGGCCGATCTTTCCGGCGGAGACGATGACAAACGGGATGAAAACGATCAGAATGAGGGCCAGCTTGTGCCCCAGGACGATCACCACTCCGATCATGAAGATCAGGGTAAAGAACTGCTGCAGAAATTCGGCCAGCGCTATGGAAAGCGTTGCCTGGATTTTCTCAATGTCATTGATGATGGTGGAAATCAGCGTTCCCGTGGAATTGCGGGCGAAGAAGGCGACCGAGCGCTGCAGGATGCGGTCATACAGCCTGTTGCGCAGGTCCGTCACCAGCCCGAAGCCGGCGTAGTTGACCAGATACGTTCCCGCATAGTCGCAAAGCCCTTTGATCAAAGTAGCTCCCAGCAGAGCAACCCCCACCACGGTCAGGGCGTTGTGAAAATATGCGGGGATGAACTGCTGCAGGTAGACAACTTTTTGCGAGCCGGGAAACTTGAAAAGCGTAAGCTGGTGAGCCGGCGCCGCGGGATTCAGAACCTTGTCAATAATGGGGCCAATCAGCAGAATGCGGAACGATTCCAGCAGTCCCACCGCCGCCATCAGCAGCACAGCTACGGAAAACTGCAGCAGGTAGGGACGGATGTATCCAAGCAACCGGGTCAGTTGCCGCATGCGGCTCCAATCGGGCAAAGAAGCATTCGCTCTATTCTAAAGGAGCAATCCCAGGATGAAACGCAGCTTTTTGGTTACCTGAGTCAAGTATTGTAATCACCTGGGCGAGTCCCTGTGGCTCACCTTGACTCGGTACCCCGCCTTCGCCAGCCGCTTTTTAACCTCTTCACCGATAAGGACTGACCGGTGCTGGCCTCCGGTGCAGCCGAACGCAATGGTCAGGTAGCTCTTCCCTTCGCGCACGTAATGCGGCAAAAGATAAATCAGCAGGCCGGAAATCCGGTCAATGAATTCCTGCGTCTGCGGAAAGGAGCGGATGTATTTGGCCACGCGCGGGTGCCGGCCGGTGAACGGACGAAACTCGGGGACGAAATGGGGATTGGGAAGAAAACGGACATCGAATACCAGGTCCGCATCTTCGGGCACACCCACTTTATATCCAAAGCTGACTACCGAGATCAGGATGTCTTTGTCCGTGCTTCCGGCGGTGAACTTTGAGGTGATGTGGCCGCGCAACTCGTGCACATTGAAATGTGAGCTGTCCACTACGATGTCCGCCATTGCACGGATCGGCTGCAGCATCCGCCGCTCCTGGCTGAGAGCGCTCTTGACCGTCGAGCCCTTCCCCAGCGGATGCGGACGCCGCGTCTCGCTGAATCGCCTCTGCAGCACCTCATCGGACGCTTCCAGAAAAAGCACCGTCACATTGACCTGCCGCCGCAGCGAGCGGATGATCGCTGGAAGTTTCCTGAGCTGCTCGCCTTCCCGGATATCGGTGACCAGAGCCGCTTTTTCGATCTCCGGAGATTGTTTGGCCAGATCAGCGAACCGGGGAATCAATCCAATGGGAAGATTATCCACGCAGTAGTAACCCAGGTCCTCAAAGGCCTTCAGAACTGAAGCTTTGCCGGACCCCGACATCCCTGTAATCACCACCAGATGAGTGGCGCCCTTGCGAGCTCCGGGGCCCGAAGCACGCCCGCGTTTAGATTTGGGCGGGGTCACAGAGGGATACTACCATGAAGGGAACTTCCCTCCCCCGGGCTATACCAAAGTGTCCGCCGGAGCGGACGACTCCACCTGCTGTGACATGTTGTACATGGAGCGCCACGCGCGGGTAAGCATGCGCGACTCCATCTGGCGTTTCCATTCCATCGCGCTCTTTTCCGCCAGTTTGCGCGCCGGCGATTCCGGCAACTGCTTCAGGGACACGAAGTAATCCGGCATCTTCTCGAACGCGTCAAACAACCGGCCGTCAACCCAGAGCAGCGCGATCTCGAGCCGCCTTTGCTCGAACGCCGTCAGCCCGCCACGGCGGATCAAAGCCGCCCAGGCCCGCGCCTTGGCGGGATTATCGCGAAACCAGGCCTGAAAAACAGCGGCTTCCAGATAAAGGCGGTCGCCCAAGTTCCCCGAATAACTTGCAGGCGCGGAAAGGGCATCTTCCAGGTGTTTGGCGGCAGCGGAAATGTCCTGCCGTTCCGCCGCCCACAGATATCCCAGCCACTGCCCCACCACTGCATCGCGGGACTGGTCATCGCCGGAGATCGCTTTGTGCACCAGACCAGGCTCCCACTCACTGGGATGAACTCCTTCGGCGAACCATTGCTGCATTTGCAGGACAGCGTAGACCCTGGCCGCTTTCTCGTCGTTTCGCAGGAGCATCACGAGTCGTGCTCCATCGGAGAAATCACCCGAATGGCCTGTGTCGGGAAGGAGTGAAGCCAGGCTGAGCAGCACGCAAAATGCACTCAGAAGGTGTACGCGGCCCTGAAGGACCATCCCGGCTTTTGACCAGTTGACTCCGAACTCCAGCACCGCGGCCACCAGCAACCCGGCAAAAGGCCCTCCAAGGAAGATGATGGCAAGCCGCCCACGGAGATTGCGCATGCCTCGCGGTTCAAGGGAGAGAACGCCGACACGCAGGCAGTCAGAAACGTTCAGTATGTTGCCATGCCCGTGCACACCGGTGGAACGCGGCGACACCCGGAAGCCTGCCAGCCATGCGGCAGCGAAATGACCCAGTTCGTGGATGAGCCAGGCCATCAAAAACGCCGCCACTGGCAAAACCAGCGCCCGAGCAAAGACTTCCGGTGAAGAAAACGAAGCCCACCACTGGCGCAAACGGGGCAGCGTCGTGAGCAACGCAATGACAAGGCTGCTGACAAAGAAGTACTCCCCAGCGGTCAACCGGGCCGGCCGGCGGCCCGATACGGGCCGAAGCGCGTCCAGTACCGGTGTGGATGTAGGTAAGGAAACCGGGAAAGCCTTTGTGTCAGTTGCAGTTGCCATTTGGGGAGTGTTGAATGCCAAGGCAAATGATAGGGTCAAAGGGCCCTCATTACATGAGGCCATAGGTCGATGTACTTTGGTGATACGCCGCAAGTTACTAAAGAGACTTGGCGGCGAGCGCGACAATTGCAGCAACCCTCTTTAGAACAGTCGAGCATCAGCCGTGGGCTTCGCCTAAAAACTCAAACTGCCGGCAGATCTCGGCCAATCCACATGGCTCTTATTTCCAGGACTCTCCCCCGAGCGTCACTTCAAATCCGGCACGGAAGCTCAGCGGCAGAGCGGGAAATCCGAACGCCGGGTCATAGTGCTGGCTGGCCAGATTTTCAATCACCGTAAAAAGCTTCAAATGCGGACTGAAACGATACGCGCCGCCGAAGTCGACCTTTTGCCATGCCGGAGCGAGATTGCGGTTGGGCAGCAGCAGGGTCGTGCCGAAGAACGCATCGCTGAGAAACGTGCTATCGTCGCGGCGGCTGACGAAATAACCTGTCACCGAGAGATCCACCCTGTTGCCGGAGTAGCCGATGGCAAGATTTCCTGCGTGCGGAGCTCGCCGGAACGGACGCGCGCCCACCAGCGGCGCAAATGCGCCGATTGGAATTCCCGGGAAAGCCGGATTGAAGGCGCAGAACGACTGGAGATCGACGAAGGCGCAGGCGGAGGCATCGCTGGTGAAGGAACGCTGCACCACGTCGTCAAGATACGTGTAGCCGGCCCTGGCGGTCACGCCATGCCCCAGCGCAGCGTAAATTCCCGCTTCCGCTCCCAGGGCCCGGGTGTCTCCGGAATTGATGGTGGCCCCAAAGCCCGCCTGGGAGGTAACGGCGTCTGGAATCCCCAGCAGCGGAAACGCGGTGGTGGGCACAAATTCAATCTGGTTCGTGAACTGGTTATAAAAAAAAGTGCCGGAGAGCTTTACGCGTCCACCCGCCAGAAATTGATCAAAGCCGGCATCATAGCTGCGCGAGCGCTCGGCGGCGATGGGGCCAATATGGAACTGTGAGATGAGTTGGGGCACTCCACCCTGCGAGAGCAGATCAAAGAGTGACGAGTTGCTTTCAAAAATGGAGGGCTCACGGATGCCCTGTCCGAAATTGAAGTTCAGCCGCGTACCTGCCAGTCTCCCCGATGAGCGTGGACGTACGAGGTACAACGCAAGCGAGCCGCGCGGAATCGCCGCAGTACCAAAGACAGCGTTGCGTTCCACGCTGCCCCCCAGCGTGAGATGTGCGCGACCGAAATCCCCATGCAGTTCCGTGATATAGCTGAAATTATCGCGGTCGGCGGGAGT
>JBLMYN010000423.1:0-3062 GCA_050258305.1 Actinomycetota bacterium | reverse complement strand
AGCCGAAAGGCGCGATTCGCTCGCGCCTGCGCCCTCCAGCTCGCAAAATTTCATTCACCAACAATCTCTCCGCCTACACGCCGGACTTGTACACCAACTGCGCCGGCACTTCCACGTCCGTAATCGGCAGCTGTTGCGCCTTGGTGCGCAGCTCTTCCAGCAGGAAGGTGCTCAGGTAGCGCTCGCCGAAATCCGGCACCACCACCACAATCAGCTTGCCGTTGTTTTCCGGACGGCCGGCCAGCTTCAGCGCCTGCGCCACCGCCGCCCCGCCGGAAATGCCGATAAAGATGCCTTCTTCCTTGGCCATCTTGCGCGCCGTGTCCACGGATTCGTCCGCCGTGGCGGTCATGACTTCATCAATCAGGTCGGTGCGCAGGATCTGGGGAATAAAGCCCGCGCCCAGCCCCTGGATCTTCTGCGGCCCCGGCTTGCCGCCTGAGAGCACCGGAGAATCCGCCGGCTCCACGGCAACGATTTTGAAGCTGGGCTTCTTCGGCTTGATGTATTCGCCCACGCCGGTCAGCGTGCCGCCCGTGCCCACGCCGGAAACCAGGATGTCGACTTTGCCGTCCGTGTCATTCCAAATCTCGGGGCCGGTGGTGTCGCGATGGATCTTCGGGTTCGCCGGATTGGCAAACTGCTGCAGCACAATCCCGTTGGGAATCTCCGCCGCCATCTTGTCCGCCAGCGCCATGGCGCCCTTGACGCCTTTGGCTTCCGGCGTCAGCACCACCTCGGCGCCGAGTGACAGCATCACCACCCGACGCTCCAGGCTCATGGTCTCCGGCATCACCAGGATCAGCCGGTAGCCTTTCGCGGCGGCGGCAAACGCCAGCCCGATTCCGGTGTTCCCGCTGGTGGGCTCGATGATCACCGTCTTGCCCGGCTGGATCTTGCCTGCCTTTTCGGCTTCCTCAATCATGCTCACGCCAATGCGGTCTTTCACGCTGTGGCAGGGATTGAATCCCTCCAGCTTGGCCGCGACGGTCGCGCCCATGCCGGCCGTAAGCTTGTTCAACCGCACCAGCGGCGTCCGGCCGATGGTCTTCGTAATGTCGGAATATATGTTCATCGCTCCACCTCTGTCCTTCAAGCGTCGTTCTAGCACCCGGCCGCCATTCTTTCCCGCAACTCACTTTGGCTCGCTTGTGCTCCTGGCATCCGCAAAAATCAGGCGTTTCACCAAGAGGTTTATAAGATTAGTCTTCCCTCCTGAAAGACGCAATTTCCGTACACCCACCACAGAGGCACGGAGACACGGAGACACGGAGGAAGAACACGAACCTACGCGGATTCGCGCCGATCCACGCGGATTGCAGAAGAAGGCTCGCCGCAGCCAAGCTCAGATGCGGAGAATTGTTCGTTCTCCCGGAACAGGCAATTGCGGGCGTGCACGCATGGAACGATCACAAGCGGAAAACGTTCACTCCTAAACGCATCGCCGCAGCATGGGAACGGCTGAGCAGAGAAAAGTGGTTTGAGCAGTAAGCTTGGATTTCAGTTTCCCTGGCGCATCCCAATTCCTGTCATCTCGACCGACTCCGCGGGAGCGGAGCGACCGAGGAGGAGTGGAGAGATGACACCGGGCGCAGAGCGTGGGTGGCAAACACGAAGTTCCTTGAGGCCAAGACCGACTCCGGAACAGGCAATCGCGGGTGTGCAGGCGTGGAACGATCACAAACATCTTCCAGAGCCGCGGCTGTCACTCAACCCAGTCCCGAAGGGACGAAATAACCTGTAGCCGGGGACGGCATTGGTCATTCGCGTTCATTCGCGGCCAAGCCGTTTCTTCAGATCTGCGTTGATCACCGTTCATCTGCGGCCTGTTTTTGGGAGCTTTACCGCAAACGATCATTGCCGGTTTCAGCAGGTGGGAATCTGCTGGTCGAAGTCTGGGCCCGAGCCACGATCAAGCGCAGGTGCAATGGGAATGGTGCGTCCGGCCTGTGGATGTTTCTTTCGCATGTCGAGGGCTGGTTGAGAAAGGCGCTCAAGGATGGGCGCCCAGGTCTGTTCAATGGTGCAGGGCAATTCCAGCGGCTGCACCCTGACCAGCGGCAGGCGCGCTCCGGCGTTCAGCAGAAACGCCGCGCGCGGACTCCCCGCGAGCAGAGCATGCCGGATCAGCACCTGGCGCAATGCTTCATCTTCCGCGGCTGTGCATTCTTCCATGCGCACAAATTCGCGGTTGAGCAATTCCTGCCGCGCATATTCCCCGGCAACATAACTCAGACCTCCGGTCATTCCGGAACCAAAGTTGATCCCCGTGGGACCGAGCACCAGCGCCACGCCGCCGGTCATGTATTCGCAGCCGTGATCGCCCACGCCCTCAACCACGGCGAGCGCTCCGCTGTTGCGGACGGCAAACCGCTCGCCCGCCCTCCCGGCAACGTAAAGTTCGCCGGAGGTCGCGCCGTAGAGCACCGTGTTGCCCGCCAGAACATCACCGCGGACTGAAGCTACCGTCCCTGCATCAATGGAAATGATCCCGCCGCTCAGGCCCTTGCCCACGTAATCATTGGCTTCTCCGGAGAGATGAAACCTGAGCCCATCGATCAGAAAAGCGCCAAAGCTCTGCCCGGCGGAGCCATGGAAATTCAGGTCCATGGGAACGAAATGCCCTCCCGCGACCCTGGCCATTCGCAGCAGCTCGCCGCTCAGCTCCGCTCCGATGCTGCGATCGGAGCCGGCAATGGCAAACCAGGGCCGGAAGGGGCCTGACTTCTTGTAAAGCATTTGTGCGAGCTGTCGCGACAGCGGGCTCCGCTTGGCGGGCCGGACCGAACTTGGTGACGCCCTGCGGGGAGCGCGCAACAGATCGTCAACCCAGGGCGCTGCCGTGATGTAGCGAGGCTGAAGAAACTCCGTGTGGCCGACGATCTCATCCAGAGATGATGCTCCCAGCCGGGCCAGCAGTTCTCTCACCTCAGCCGCCACGCCGCGGAAGTATGCCATCACCATCTCCGGACGGCCTGTGAATCGCGTGCGCAGCTTTTCGTCCTGCGTCGCAATCCCGACCGGGCAGGTATTGAGATGGCATTGCCGGGCCATCACGCATC
>JBLMYN010000422.1:0-6984 GCA_050258305.1 Actinomycetota bacterium | reverse complement strand
GCCGCGCAGCCGACATGGTGTTGACAGGAGCCAGCATGGTCGCGACCGAGGCAAAAGCTGCGGGGCTGGTGCAGCGGATTGCCGCCCCCGATGACCTGGAACCTGCCCTGGAAAGATGGCTGAGTTCCGACTTCCTGCCACGCTCAGCCTCCGGGCTGCGTTATGCCGCACAAGCCTCGCGGCTGCCGCTGCTGCACGCGCTCGATTACCAACTACCGGCGCTTGAAGAGCGTTACCTCAATGGCCTGATGCAGCAACCGGAAGCGGTAGAGGGCCTTCTCGCATTTCTCGAGAAGCGCCAGCCGCGCTGGAACATCGGCCCTGCTGCCTGAGGTCTCATTCTCCGCTCTGAAAGCGCTTGAACCTGAAAATCGGAGGCCGCTTGCGCGGCCTCCTGAGGAGAAGCAAGTACAGCAGTTGCGAACGCCGTTAATCGCACGCTGCGCCGATGTTCTGGCAGAACTTCGGCTGCGGTGCGCCGCCACCGGCGCCGGTGGCGGGGATCGTCATTGTTTGCTCAACCGGATTGCCGTTTGCATCGACCGTCATGCCGTTGGGCACTACCAGCGATGGATGATCGAATGGCGCGCTCTGGCTGCGAACGCGCTCGTCCGTAAGTGACTTGAGGAAAGCAACTACGGCCGCCTCATCATCGGCACTGAAGCCGGCGCGCTCCAGGCCGGGATCGACATCAGCGGAGGGGAAATCTCCGCCGCGGCTGTAGAACTCCACCACCTGCGCGAGCGTGGCCTCGCCTCCGTTCAGGAAGTACGGACCGGTGAGTTCGACGTTGCGCAGGTCAGGAGTCTTGACCGCGCCGTTGACTGAAACGGCCGCACCCGCGGGAACCGGCGTGCCGCTGACGAGACCCTGCGACGCCAGTTCGGCGACCGAGAGTGAAACCGGGCCTGCAGGATCAGCCGCGCCAACTCCGAGATCGTCTGTGGCAGGACGCACGCCGATGTTGTGAAAACCAACATCGTGCCACGCGCCATTGGCCATTTGCTCCACCTCGCCACGTGACGCAACGTTAGACCATGCCGCGTCAGTAAATTCGGGACCGTTATGGCAGTTGGTGCAGTCTCCCTTGCCGGTGAAACGATCAAGCCCGCGCTGCTCCAGTGCTGTGAGGGCATTGCGATTGCCGTCCATGAACTGGTCGAAGCGCGAGTCGTCCGAGACCAGCGTGGACTCGTACATCTGGATGGCTACTCCCCAGAACATCGAGAAGTTGAACTCCGCGAGCGTGTACTCGTTCGTGTTCTGCGGCATTCCGGTGTGCAGGAAGTTGCCGCTCGCGTCCACCACGGCATCAGAATTCCACCATTTGGGCTGGAAAGCAGCCTGGACCATGGCGGTGTAGGTCGTGTTGAGACCGTTGGCGGGCGACCTGGAAAGCGAGCCGAGAACGCTGTCATCCGGAGCAACCAACTGCTTGGCAAGCGGTGCAAGCGAGAGCATCTTCTTGCCGATCTTGACGAACGGGCGGCCCGCGGAAGACATTTCCGTGGGACTGCCCGGAGGTCCGGTGGACTGTGAAGCCAGGGACGATTCCGACAGCAGAAGTTTAATCTGGCTGATTCCGTTTACCGCGCTGGAATCCGCCTGAAGCAGAAATGCGTTGGGATCGCCCGCGCCAAACGGGTTCACGCCGTTGAAGCTGGATTGCGCGCGCCCATCCCAGAAATTGCGGTAATTGAATACTGCGTTGATCACCGAGGGTGCGTTGCGCGGCGTAACGCGGCGCGTGTTCACATTGGCGCCATTTGCGGCAAGGATGTGGAACACCTCGTCAGGAATTGGAGTTAGATCTTCAGCTCCCTGCCCCAGGACCACGTCATTGAATTGGTTCAGGTACATACCTTGTGAACCAACAATGTTGCTGTTGTCCGAGCCGCCAACCTTGTGCAGCGGGAAGTCGCCGGCAGTAAGCGTGTGGTTCGGGCCGAATGGAGCGTAGAAGGTATTAGAGTCCGCAGCCGGCGCTCCGTTGCCATCCACGCGGTTATTCCCAGGATTGATCTCGTTAACGAAGCGATTGTCCGCCCCGGCGTCAGAATGGCAGGTGGCGCATGCGACCTTGCCGTCGCTGCCGGCCTGCATGTCCCAGAAAAGCGCTTTTCCCAGAGCGATGGCAGCATTTCTATTGAGAACAACACTGCTCAGTTCGGCCGCGGTGGGACCGGGAATGGCAACGCCCCTTAGCGATCCAAGTTTGCGTTCGCCTCCGGCTTCATTGCCGCCGTTGCCGCCTTTTCCGCCACCGCCTCCTTCGCCGCCATCATCGCCGCCTCCTCCACCGCCGCCATGGCCTTTGCCGCCATGGCCGCCGCCGTTCTCAACGAATGGAGTCGGGCTGGGTGAAGGCGTGGGTGCAGGTGAGGGACTTGGACTGGGAGTTGGGGTTGCTGAAGGTGTTGGAGTAGGTGTTGGAGTAGGTGTTGGACTCGGCTGAACGTTGCCGTTCGAACTGCCGCCGCCGGCAGCCGCTGAGTTGTTGTTTGTGTTTGTTGCAAGTCTGGGAAGGTTACCGCCGCAGCCAAGCATCGCCACGCCATAACCGCAAGCCGCCAGCATGGCGACCTTCTGCAGGTACTTTCTATACCACATTTGAATCGCTCCTCGCTTGCTCCCTGGATCAGAGCAACTGGATGCGATGAGCTCAAGCAACACTCCGACCGTCGGCAGTGCGGGGGGCCCACTGCATCGGCCGAACGAGAGAAGGCTGGGATAAATAACAGAGGCCTGGGGCCAGTCTTACAATCGCGGGGCCGGTCAGTCCTTCTGATCTGCGTCCGGTGCGTTCAGACGCATACAGGA
Source organism: Actinomycetota bacterium (assembly GCA_050258305.1). GTDB lineage: Bacteria > Acidobacteriota > Terriglobia > Terriglobales > Acidobacteriaceae > Angelobacter. The sequence goes on along the minus strand of JBLMYN010000422.1, from coordinate 4,164 downwards.
GTCTTTAGTTTTCGTGGTCGCCATGACCGGAAATCTGCAGGAATGGTTACATTCTTTTCGCGCTTCCCGGAGAGACAGCCACCCGTCGAATCGTGCTGAGTTTGAATCCCGCGCTTTGGAATGTGATTAAATCCCCATTAAAGTTTCTAATAGCTATATCGAATTCCTATAGCTCTGGCACGCAGCCCTCGCCCGGTTCACACCGGGCTCCTTCCATCCATCGAGCCTTAATGAGCAAATTTAATTCTGGCTTAATGACTCCTCCGGCGCGTGTGCGAGATATTACTTTCATGGAAGCGAACCCTGCAGCCGTATAACAGGGTCCCAACCACAGTTGCATCGGGTTCGCGCTTTTAAGAAGGAACTTCCGGGAGGTACAGGCGATGGAGATGCAGGAAACCAAGTGGCGCATTGCAGCAGCAATTTGTGTTGCCATTATCTACGTCTTTATCACGACACTCTCCGGAGGAGCATAACCTGGCCGCTTAGAAGCATGAAGCGGGCGGTGACAGGGCAAGACATCACCGGAGGCAGCCATCCGGGCCCCCGGCATATTAACCAGGATGGGAATGCAACACAGGGTTTACCTCTCCAGCTAAACCTGGACAGCAGCACAGTCGAACCTGGCTGTGCTGTTTGTTTTTGAGTGAAGGGAATATCTCAGAGTTCCGGCCGCAGAATTAGAAGCCGCTGCGAATCAAATCATCCATGCCCAGGCTCTTCCCGCTGTTGCGGGCCGTCATTTTTTTCACGTATTTTGCCAGCACATCCACTTCAACATTCACCGGATCCCCCGGCCTCAGGTCGTGCAGGTTGGTTGCTTCCCAGGTATGGGGAATGATGGCGATTTCCAGGCAGTCGTTATCGATTGCGGCCACGGTGAGGCTGATTCCCTCAAGAGCGATGGAGCCCTGAGGTACCACATACCGTGCGAGAGGAGCAGGAATTTCAACCATCAGCCTCCAATCGTCGCGCCCCCTGATTCGCGCAAGGTGCGCCAGCTTGCCCACTCCATCCACATGCCCCTGGACAATGTGGCCGCCAAGCCGGTCCTGAGGACGGGCGGGAAGCTCGAGGTTGACGACGGAGCCTCTCTTCAACCGCGCCAGCGAAGTACGCCGCACTGTCTCCTCGGCCAGATCGGCGCAGAATCGGTTGCGCTTGATCTCAAGGGCTGTCAGGCAGACGCCACTCACGGCAACGCTGTCACCGGTCTGCAATTCGCGCGGAATTTCCGTGGCGGCGATGGTAATGCGCGTGAGCGCCCCACTCTTCTTCGCCCGAAACTGGCGAAGTTCCGTGACCCGGCCCGTTTCCTGGATAAGCCCGGTAAACATCAGGCGGCATCCTCCCGATCATAGGGATCGCGCAGGTAGCCTTCCACGGCAAAGTCCTCGCCAAAACGGTGGATGGAAATGTTTCTAACCAGCGCCGCGTCGCTCATCTTTCGGAATCCGGCGCCGGCGGCAAACGGCACCGAGCCTGTGCCGGCGAGAATCTTGGGCGCGTAGTACAGGAACACCTTATCCACAATGCCTGCCACCAATGCAGCCCAGTTTACCAGCGCTCCGCCTTCGATGAGCAGGCTCGTGATCTCAAGCTCGCCGAGCCGGGCAGCGATCCTGTTCAGGTCAGGCCGGCCGTCGCTGGATCCGAGCGGAACCTGCTCCACCCGGATGCCGTGTCTCTCCAGCTCATTTCTTTTTTTCTCTTCCGCGAACGAGCAAAACACCAGCACATCCTGTTTTGCTGTCCTCACCAGGCGTGATTCCACAGGAAGGCGAAGCCGTGAATCGAGCACCACACGTAAAAGCGGGCGGCGCCGCACGCGCCCCGTGCGATCCGTAAGCAAAGGATCGTCCGCAATGATGGTCCCGACGCCGACCATGATGGCATCCGACTCGTGGCGCAATTCCTGAACATGGGCGCGAGCTTCAACGCTGGTGATCCAGCCTCCGGTCGCGCCTCCGGCGCCGAGCGCGGAAGGACTGTAAGACTCTCCCGGAGGCGGAGCAATTTTTCCGTCCAGTGTCATGCCGGATTTGATTGTGATCAGCGGCCGCCGGGAAAGGATGTAACGGGCAAAAGCCTCGTTCAGTTTGCGGGCCTCATCTTCCAGCAGGCCAACCTCAACTTGCACTCCCGCGCTTCGCAACATTTGCAGGCCTTTGCCCGAGACGAGCGGATTAGGATCCGCCATGGCCGCGACAACCCGGTGGATTCCGGCAGCACTCACGGCATCGGCGCACGGGCCGGTGCGGCCATGATGGCAGCAGGGCTCCAGATTAAGATAGAGCGTCCCGCCGCGAGCTTGTGCTCCTGCCTGATCCAGGGCAACGATCTCGCCGTGCTTGAGTCCTTCATACGTGTGAAAACCCTGGCCGACAATTTCGCCCCCCGCATTGAGTACGACAGCGCCAACCCGAGGATTGGGTGAGGCTAAAGCGGTGCCCTGCCTGGCAAGCTCAAGCGCCTGGCGCATGTATTGCTCGTCCTGAGCACTCCAGCTCATGCCGCGAAGAGTGACTCGGCAAAGTTTTTCGGGCTGAAAGGAAGCAGATCACCGGCCTTCTCGCCAACGCCCACGTAGCGTACGGGCAAGCCCAGTTCGCGCGAGATCGCCACCACGACTCCGCCTTTGGCCGTACCGTCCAGCTTCGTCAACACAATCCCGGTCACGCCGGCAGATTCGGTAAAGAGTCGGGCCTGTTGCAGCCCGTTCTGGCCCGTGGTGGCGTCCATCACCAGCAAGACTTCATGCGGAGCGCCGGGGATAATGCGTTGCGCGGTGCGTTTCATCTTTTCGAGCTCCGCCATCAGGCTGGTCTTGGTGTGCAGCCGCCCTGCCGTGTCCACGATCACACTGTCGGTGTGCCGCGCCTTGACCGCATTCAGGGCGTCGAAAAGTACGGCAGAAGGATCGCCGCCCGGTTTGGTCTTGATGACCTCAGTGCCGGTACGCGAGCCCCAGATCTCAAGCTGCTCAATGGCCGCTGCGCGGAATGTATCCGCGGCGCAAAGCAGCACCGTCTTGCCTTCAGTACGCAGCGCGTGCGCCAGCTTTCCAATCGTCGTGGTTTTGCCTGTGCCGTTGACGCCCACCACCATGATCACTTCTGGTTCGCCTTTCAACGGCTTGCCTGCTTTAGGCGGCGTTGAATTCAGAATCTCCTCAATCTGCTCCTTGATCAGTCCCTTCAGTTCGTTGGCGTCTTTGATCTGCCTGCGATCGGCCATCTCACGCAGCCTGCTCAGAATCTCTTCCGTGGTTTTGGTGCCCAGGTCAGCGGTGATCAGAATTGCTTCGAGTTCGTCGAGTGTATTCCGGTCAATTTCCTTGGTGAAGGCCAGTGCTTCATCAATGCGGTCACTCAGGTTTTCACGCGTGCGCGTGACCGCCTGCTTCATCTTGTCCAGGAACGTGGGTTCGGGGGTGCCAAAAAGAGTTTGGATCATTGGATTGCGGGCCGCGCGGACAAATCCGCCGGACTCTTGAATTATAGCGGCAGGCGCGAGCCGATTGGCAGTGCTTCGCGTGCAGCACAGTGCAAGCTCAGGACGGCGCAAGAACGCCGCATAAGCATAAAATATGGATGGTATGGGAAATCCTGCAAATTGTGCAGAGTGTGAAGAGATTGCCATGGCGCTCGCCCAGGCATACCTCGATGCCTGGTGCTCCAGCGATCGCGGCACTCGAGCGGCGTGCAAGGCGGTGTACGGAATGATCGGCGGAACTGAAGCTGATGTAGAACGCGCAGAAGAACTGCTGCCGACCGCAAAACCCGTGCAGCTCAAGGTAAGCCATATCTTGCGAAGAAAATTCCAGCACGAAGGGCTCATGGGGCACAAAGTGCCGCGCCCGTTCGACGACAGAAATCCATGAATGTACTGTGCTTCTCCCGATCAGGCTCACAACCGCGGTATGGCGTTGGCTCCTAGACCCGCTCAGCCGTCGTGATCACCTGGGCTGCTGCCGCCTGCTGGCCCGTGACGGTCGCCGCGCGGTGGATGCGCAGCTTGCCGCTTTCAAAGACCTTGGTCATTGCCGCCACAACCGTAGGGTCAAACTTGGTCGCGGCCAGCGAGTTAATGATGCGGATAACATACTCGGGATCCATGGCCGCCTGGTAGGGGCGGTTGGTGGTCATGGCGTCGAAGGTGTCG
>JBLMYN010000421.1:0-5350 GCA_050258305.1 Actinomycetota bacterium | reverse complement strand
CGAAGCTGACAGTGCAAGTGCCCTATTGCGCAGCCGATTGGTGTTCGCGCCTCAATGTTTTCCGCTGCCTGCCCATCACCTCTCCCTTGCCCTTGCCGGGCTTTCCATGTATTCTGAATATCGTGGCACGACATACACGAGCGGTCCTGGCGTGCGTGTTGCTGACCGGCATTGCGCTGGTGTGCGTGTCCCCGGTGTGCAATCTTGCGCCTGCCGCGCTCAGCGGTGTCCAGGCGGCCTCAATCATTCTGTTGCTCTTCAGCTCCGTGGCCGTAGCGGCATGCGGCGGTTGCTGCAGCCCTGAGCGGATAGCGCGTACCGGAGCGCAAACAGCCCGTTTGTTCGGGCAATCCAGCCACCTGCTCGTACTGAACTGCTCCCTCCTTTGCTGATGCGTTCCCTGCGCGGATACGCGCGCTCTGAAATCGCTCGCGCTCCCGCTGCTCCGCATCGTTCGGACCGAAGTCCGGCGTATGATATCGCCGGAACAAAAGGCTGCCGGCGTGATCGCGGCGTTGCTTGAGTGATCCAGCGGGCGACATAATCATGAAGGCAAGTGCCGGAAAGGCGGATGAATCAGGATGAACCAAATGATTGAACGGAGCAAAGAACTTCTCGCGCTGTATCCGTGGGCGCGATACCTGGTGGAGATCGTCCTTCTCGTGGCTGGCGCGCGGGTGTTCCACGTGGTGGTAATCAACCGGCTTCAGAAATGGGCCAAGCGGACGACCACCAATGTAGACGACGCGGCTGTGCAGCTCATTTCCAACGCCATCCGGCCGGTGCTGGCCCTGGCTGTACTGGCCGCAGCGCTGAACATGGTAGAGCTTCCAGCGAAGCTGCTGAAGTTCTGCAATCGCGCCGTCACCCTGCTGATCCTGATCACCGCCTTGTACTACGGGGCCAAGCTGTGCCAGCTGCTGCTGGCGGCGTGGCTCAATCGTCTGCCGGGGCGCGAAGGCATGGTCGATCCGGGGCGGTTTTTCATCCGTATGCTGTTTGCCGGCATGGCCTTCATGCTGGTTCTTGACAGTCTGGGCATCTCTCTGACCGCTGTGTGGACAACCCTCGGCGTTGGCAGTGTAGCCGTGGCACTGGCCCTGCAGGATACGCTTTCCAACTTCTTCTCCGGGGTGTATCTGCGCCTGGACCGGCCGGTGCGCGTGGGCGATTACGTGAAGCTCGACAGCGGCGATGAAGGCTTTGTGGTGGCCCTGGGCTGGAGATCGACGCGCATCAAGACGCTGCCCAACAATGTGGTGATTGTCCCGAATGGCAAGCTCGCATCCGCCATCGTGACCAATTATTCCCTTCCTGAGCCACCCATGTCTCTGCTGGTTTCCGTGGGCACCAGCTATGATTCCGATCCGGAACAGGTGGAACGAATCCTTATCGAAGAGGCAAAAGCCGCCGCCCAGAACACGCCCGGCTTGATGGCCGAGCCTGAACCGTTTGTGCGCTTTATTCCCGGCTTCGGCGACTCCTCGCTGAATTTCACGCTGATCTGCCGCGTAGCCACCTTTGTGGACCAGTACCTGGCGCAGCATGAGATTCGCAAGCGCATTTTCACCCGATTCCGACGGGAGGGAATCTCCATCCCATTTCCCCAGCGCGACGTGCACCTGTATTCGCACGGGGTACTTTCTCCAGCAGAACAAGCGGCTGTCGCTGGAGAACCGCAGCCGGCCGCAACCAATGGCACCCGTGCCGGCAGCTGAGTTGAGCGCCGGCTGTATCAAGGTTGGGGCTCCGGTCAAAAATTTCGCGGAAATTCTCTCACCGGCGGCTGTTTACGCCCCGGAGTCCGTTACCTTACCGATCCTGCGTAGTTTGTGATACTTTTGCAGACGAGCCGCGGCGATTAATTTTGGCGCTGCGAATCGGCGGAAACATCCTCATTCTAAGGTCTCATCGGCCTTGACAATCACCAGCGAACCGGGGTTCAATCAGCCCTAAGTAATTAAGAGTAAGCAATGGCAGATATCCTGACGCTTCATGGGAGCACGTTTTCAGAACAACTCCACACCATGTTTACGGTGCCGACGGGCAATGGAGGCCCTGTAAATCTGGAACTGGTGGAAGTCGCGGAGAAGGAAACTCCCGCACACGTAGAGCTCTTTTCATTGTTGTTCCGCGGGCCGGCGGCGCCGCTTCTGCCGCAGCAGATTCATACCCTTCAGCACGCAAAGCTGGGCACGCTGGAGATTTTTCTCACCGCCATTGAGAGCAGCCAGACAAGCATTACATACGAAGCCGTTTTCCATCGGCTGCGCCAACCATGACAGATCCCGGCAAAATTTCGCTTCGCCCGGTCCAGTCAGTGGACGAAGAGCTGTTGCGCGAGCTTTACCACAGCACCCGTGAGGCGGAACTGGCGCAGATCCCATGGTCTACTGAGCAAAAACAGGCTTTTGTGCAGATGCAGTGGCAGGCGCAGAAGCGGCACTATGCCGCGGAACATCCGCACGCCGCCCACGTGGTGATCTGCCGCGAGGGGATACCCGTTGGACGCCTCTACGTGGATCGCAGCGGCGATGCTTTTCATATTCTGGACATCACGCTGCTGCCCGAGCATCGCAACCAGGGCACCGGCTCTTTTCTCCTCGGCCGGATCATGGAGGAAGCCAGGCTGGCGGGGAAGCCGGTTACGGTCTTTGTGGAAACTTACAATCCTTCTTTGCGATTTTTTCAGCGCCTCGGCTTTACCACCGCCGAACAAAAGGGCTTCCATTTCCTGATGAGGTGGACCACGCACAGCCCGGCGTCGCTGCATCTCTCCTGATCAGACAGGGATGACCCTGAGCGTCTCCAGGCGATTGATGGTTCCTGTGTACTGCTGCGGCCCGGAAGGAACGATCAGCAGCGCGAACTCTCCCAGATGATCGTGCTGAAAAAAGAATGTGTCCTGGCTGACTCCCGCTGCCGGCCCACCGGAAAACTCCAGCACGAAGGCGCTGGTTTGCGCTCCCTGAGCGTATCCCGCCGGCGGTGGCACGGCCATGCTGGCCGGGTTGCCCACAACGGGGGCGGGCAGGGCCTGGACTCTCAGCAGAGTCAGCCAGAAAGAGCGGCTGGAATTGCCCGAAGTCCTGCTTACCTTGAAAGCCGATCCAATGGCTTCAGTAAATGCGTCCTGATGGATGTGGGAAAGTCCGGCGTACTTCTGCTCCGGGCTCGTGCCGTCTCCTCCGGGAACCGGGATTGCCGGACCGCGGCTTTTATGTGGCATTGCCTTGGCGACCGGCAACGCTCGTCTGGCGCCAAAGAGCCCCAGAGGGGAAGAAACGTAAGCGACGGCGGCGAGCACACCTCCGCGCAGGAATATCCGTCGGGAAACTGCCATGTTCACTTCTCCTTTTAAAACCCGAGCACAAGCTGATGGAACTGAAAACCAGAGAATCCGGAAGGGGGAAGGTTGCCCTCACAATAACCTAAGTACCTGCCCGAATGGAAGGAAAATTATGGAATTCGGGCAATGGCTGCTTATGTCCTAAAATCTATCACTTAGCCGTGGGTCAGCCCCCGGTTGCGGTCAGTCAAATTCCGGTTAAACCAGAGCAAATTCAACACTTAGGGACAATTTCCGCTTGACACAAATGTTTGTTGCGGGTCAGAGTAGCTGAGTCACCCCCGAGAACTGATTTGTCTGCTTCGACGGAGAAACAGCAAATCCCCCAAAACCGCAGCCTGAACCGGTATACGGCTTAAGAACGTGTGCCAGGAGTACGTCTCTTGAAACGGATCTCGTCTCTCTGCTCCTCCATCTTCCCGGTTTTTTTCATCTTCACCGTGCTTTTGGGCTTGCAGCAGTTATCCCTGGCAGCCCCACCGCTTCAGGCGCAGCAGCCTACCGGACCAAGGATCTGGCTGGGAGAAAGTCAACCAGCGGTTCTCCAGCAAACCGGCGCGTTTGCGCCGGCGGGCCCCTCCATGCCGGCGGGAGCTGCGCCAAGCCCGGTTTCCCTGGCATCGGCGGACCTCGATGGTGACGGCGTGGCGGACCTGGTGGTTGGATACAACACGGGATCCAGCGGCCTGTTGAGCATTCAGCGCGGCAATCTTGACGCGTTTGCGCCGCAAAGCACGGCATCATTTCTGGCGATTGGCCACGGCCAGTTCCCCAGCCCGTTTCTGGCCCAGACGCAAACCTTCGCGGTACCCGTCCATCCTGACTTCGTGGTCACCGGCGACTTTAACGGTGATGGACATCCCGATGTGGCCACAGCCGCTCGAGGTGGAAGCGCACTTTATGTCTTCATGGGAGACGGCAAGGGAGGTCTCTCTGCTCTGCAGGCTGTGAATCTGGCTGGAACCGTGACTACGCTCGCGGCCGGCAATCTGGGACGGGCACAGCTTTCCAGCCTGCTGGTCGGCCTCTCCGATCCGAAGACCGGCTTTTCGCTCGACGTGTATGGCGAGACGTCACAAGGTTTTGCGCAGTCAGCGGACTTCTCTCTGTCCGCCACCGCGTCCAACGTTCTGTTCGGCGATTTTGGCGACGCCGGTGACGACGCCGCCTTTTTGAGTGGCGGCGATGTGATGGTGTTGCACGCTGCATCCATGCAGCTTGAACAGATTTCGCTGCCCGTTTCGGCCAGCGCCATGGCGCTCGGCTATTTCATCTACGATCGCAACGCGCATATCCAGATTGCATTACTCTCGTCCGATGGCAGCGTTCACATCGCCGCGCATAGTGAATTCGATCCACACCGGCTCAGCGTTGCCGAAATGCAGGCGATTCGCAAGGCAGTCAGAAACGGTGAGCCTAATCCCATTGTTCCTCCGCCCGGCCTAGCCGTAAACGGCTGGAAAATTGTTGAGAGCATTCCCGCCGCTGTTTCTTTCTCTGCCGGACAGCCGCCGCTTTTTTTCCGCACACGCATTTCGGATAACGGCGCGGACGATCTCATGGTATTGGACGGGTCCGCGGGGCAGGTGGAGGTCATCTCACACGCTGACTCCGCGCCCGACGCGCCCGACTTTCAGCCGGCACAGATCTCCACGCGGCCTTATGCGGGATCTCCGGTGGCTGCGCTGGCAATGCGCACCAATATTGACGGCCGGCCGGGCGTCGTCGCGTTGCATGCGGGACAGCTCGCGCCCATGGTGATGATGCCGCTGCCCGATCCGACCTTTACGGTCAACCGCACAGATGATCCCACGCCGGTTTCTCCCATCAGCGGCGCGTGCAACGGGGTCCCCAACGATTGTAGCTTGCGTGAAGCCGTTCTGAAGGCGAATGCGACCGCAGGGACAGATACGATTTCAGTCCCGGCGGGTACCTTTACGTTGACGCGGGCGAAGGTGCCAGGAGATTTCAGCGGCAATAACGGCGCTCTTTACATCAATG
>JBLMYN010000420.1:0-2876 GCA_050258305.1 Actinomycetota bacterium | reverse complement strand
CGTTTTCCACCATCTCAATCTGGCGGTTGATTTCGTACTCCAGCGCCTGGCGGACAAAGCGAAACGAGTTCACGTTTTTGATTTCCGTCTTGGTGCCGAACTTCTCCTGTCCGCGAGGGCGTATGCTCACGTTGGCATCGCAGCGCAGCGAACCCTCTTCCATGTTGCAGTCGCTCACGCCGGTGTAGAGGATGATCTCCTTAAGGCGGGTGAGATATTCGAAAGCTTCATCGGGAGAGCGCATGTCCGGCTCGCTGACAATTTCAATCAGGGGCACGCCGGTGCGGTTCAGATCGATGGCGGTGCTGCTGGCCGAATCGGCAAAGCCTTCATGCAGGCTCTTGCCCGCGTCCTCTTCCATGTGCAGGCGAGTGATGCCGATCCGCTTCATGCCGCCGCTCGGGCCGGGAACATCAATGTAGCCGTGCTCGGCCAGGGGCTTGTCATATTGCGAAATCTGGTAGCCCTTGGGCAGGTCAGGATAAAAATAATTCTTGCGCGCGAAGATTGACGTCTCGCGCACCTGGCAGTTCAGCGCCTGTGCTGCGAGCACGGCGAATTCCACGGCGCGCTTGTTCAGGACCGGCAGCGCCCCGGGCATGCCCAGGCAGATCGGGCACACGTTGCTGTTCGGCGGCGCTCCGAAGGCGGTGGAGCACCCGCAGAAAATCTTGGTCGCGGTCAGGAGCTGGACGTGAACTTCCAGCCCAATGACCGGCTCGTATTTTTCCCGCACCGCGGCGGGAATCTGCGCCGTCGTGGTCATTCCTTTGAAATTATAGGCCAGCAGCGGAGCTCACTTTGACGCGGGACGGTCACTCTCCTGTGGCAGAGGAATATCGAAGTAGAAGAGCTCCTGTGTGCCGGCTTTGATGCCTGAGATGGAAATATGAGCGCCATACTCAGGATCGCCGATGCCGGCCACGTCAAAGAAGAGAAAGCCGCTATTGGTTGAATGCGGAGTCACGGGGACGTTCGCAAAGATGGCGAGCGGCACCTCATCGCGGGCTACTTTGCCGATCGGGTCTTTGTCGTGCGGCATGGGAAATGGCAACCGGACCTTGGGGCGGCTGACGGCCTTCTCCGGACGGGAGATGCGGCGGAAGATATCATCACGCACGGCGGGCTGGAGCTTTTCCCGGTCGCCGGTGATGTACTCGATTTTCATATCGTCGAGCATCAGGGGCGTATCGCCGTCATTGGTGATGATGAGCCGTATGGGGAGGAAACCATACTCCCGGTACTTGACCTTGAAGATGGCCGCCTTCTCCGCGCTGGTGAATGGGTCAATGGCGACGGTGACTTTTTCATTGTCGTGGGTTTCGTGCGCGGGGTAGCTGCTTGCGGGCCCGGCGGGAGGAGGATTGAAACCTTTGTCCCTGCTGAAGCTGAGCGTTGCGGCCAGCAGCACCATCGCGGCAATGTATGCGGTTTTCACTTCTCTGATTATCCGGGAGTTGGCCGGTTTTCACAATCGGCGGCGCTGCACTCTCGTACCTGGCAGACCGTCGCAGCTCCCGGTTGCATTTTCGAGAGACCCAGCCGCTAAAATGTGTAGTCCTTCATGTACATCCTTTACAGCCTGCTGCTCGCGTGCGCCGCGCTGATTTCGCTGCCGTGGTGGTTGCTGCAGATGGCGCGGCTGCATAAATATCGTGCCGGCTTCCGGGAGAGACTGGGCGCAGTTCCGGCAAGGCTGCAACAGACCGGCAACGAGGGCTGCATCTGGATTCACGCGGTTTCCGTGGGCGAGGTGCTGGCCGTGAGCGGGCTGGTGACAGAACTGAGCAAGCGCGAGCCGGAGAGACGCATCTTTGTCTCCACCACCACGGCCACGGGACAGGCTCTGGCGCGGCAGCGCTTTGGCGTGGACCGGGTCTTTTATATGCCGCTCGATTTCAGCTTTGCCCTGCGGCCTTACCTGGCGGCACTAAGGCCAGGTCTGTTGATTCTGGCGGAGACGGAATTCTGGCCCAATCTGCTGCATCTCGCCAGGGAAACAGGCGCCGCAGTAGCGGTGGTGAATGCGCGCATCTCTGACCGCTCGTTTCCGCGCTACCGCCGCTTCCGCTGGTTCTTTTCGCGAGTGTTGTCGAATGTGGATCTCTTCCTGGCGCAAACAGAAGACGACGCCCGCCGTCTCAGGGAGATTGGCGCGCCGGAAGGACGAGTGGGCGTCAGCGGCAATTTGAAATTTGATATCCGCTTGAGCGCCGGCTCGACGCTGGCGGCTGGTCTGCGCAAGGCCATTGCCCCGGTTTCATCTTTAACGGGCTCGCCGGTGATTGTTTGCGGCAGCACCACCGAAGGAGAAGAAGAGCTGGTGCTGGCGGCGTTCCGGCAGGTGTTGCAGCAGATCCCGAAAGCGGTCATGATCCTGGCGCCGCGCCACCCGGAACGGTTTGAGAAGGTGACGGCCCTGATCTCGTCTTCCGGGCTGAAGCTGACCAGGCGCAGCCTGTGGAAGCCGGAAAGCCCGCTGCCGCCGGGGAGCATTTTCCTTTTGGACAGCCTTGGCGAACTTGCGTCAGTGTATGAGCTGGCCGATGTGGCATTTGTGGGCGGAAGCCTGGTGCCGCTGGGCGGGCACAATATTCTGGAGCCGGCACAGCATGGGGTCCCGGTGCTCACCGGGCCGCACACCTTCAATTTTCGTGAGATCGTCAGGATCTTTGAGCAGGGCGGCGGGCTGCGAGTGGTGACCGCCGGGAACCTCGGGGAAGTGCTGATCGAGCTCCTGAGCAGCACTCCACAACGGGAATTGCTCGGCCGGCGCGCGCGTGAGCTGTTCACGCAGAATACCGGCGCGACCGGGAAGACCATTGCGGCGCTGCAGCCGCTGCTGGCCGGAAAAACGGCTGTGGCGAAATGAGAAC
>JBLMYN010000419.1:0-3201 GCA_050258305.1 Actinomycetota bacterium | reverse complement strand
GTCTCGCCTTCGTCAACGGTTACCACATCGTGCTGCATGATTTCAGAAACCGGGGTCAGGCGGGCTCTGGCGTAGATCCGTTCCACGCCATCCTGGGGCAGCCATTCGCCCAGGACCTGCGGGAAACGGCACAAGGAAAACGGGATCCCCTTTTCTTTCGCGGAAAAATCTGACTCCGTCACGATACCCGTCATTTCACCTGACCGGTTGACGACGGGAAGGCATCCGATTCGGCGCGCCACCATGATCTCAGCGGCTTTTTCGAGCGTGCAGTCTTCCGCCGCCGTAATTACGGGGGTCGTCATCAGTTCCCGAACCTGCATCTGTTCTCTTCCCCCTGACGCTAGTATCGATCCTCTGATACGCTGGCTCAGTAGCCTCTCCGCCATCGGAGAAAGCAACTTCAGTCGCGCTGTCACAGCGGCACTCAATGAGAATATGGCTCGAATTCGTCGGCTGCACAGCAGTGATCGTCTTTTCCGGCGCCAGAATCTCCAGGCTCGGCGATGTAATCGCTGCAAAAACCGGCATGGGACGTACATGGGTCGGCGTGCTGTTGCTCGCCTCGGCCACTTCTCTTCCCGAGTTTATCACCGGCGTGAGCTCTGTAACCTTCTACAACCTGCCCAATATCGCCATTGGAGATGTGCTGGGCAGCTGCATGTTCAATGTGTTCATACTGGCTGCCCTTGACGTCAAGCGTGACCGCGATCCCATTTCCTCTCTTGCCCACCAGGGACACATTCTGACCGCGGCCTTCGGCATCTTTCTGCTGGGCTTCGTAACGCTTGGGATCATCGGCGCACCCGCAATGCCGTCCATCGGCTGGATTGGAATCACCAGTCTGATCATCTTTCCACTCTATTTTCTCGCCATGCGCATCGTATTCCGCTATGAGCGCAACCGGGTCACCGAGTATCTGACCGAGGTGGCTGAAGAGACCCGGCATGCGGAAATCTCCAAGACCCAGGCCTATACCCGATTTGCCGTTCATGCCGCGCTGATCACGGCCGCCGCGTCCTACCTGCCGCATGTCGCCAGTGCTATCGCGGTCTCCACTGGATTAGGAAATACCTTTGTCGCCAGCATTTTCGTCGCACTCTCCACTTCCCTTCCGGAAATCGTGGTATCCAGAGAAGCCCTGAAAATTGGCGCCGTGGATCTCGCGGTTGGCAACATTCTTGGCAGCAATCTCTCTGATCTCGCCATTCTGGCCGTTGATGATTTTGCCTATCGTAAAGGGCCCATCCTCGCCCACGCCTCCGTAACTCACGCAATTACCGCGACCGGCGCCATGATGATGATCGGCATCGCCATGATCGCCATGGTGTACCGGTCCAGAAAACGCGCGTGGATTTTTTCGTGGGAATCGATTGGCATTTGTGCGGTCTATGCGCTTACCTCGCTTCTGTTGTTCCTCATGCGCTGATGGCCATGCGCTCGGTTCCCGCTCGCTGCGATTCCTTGCACCCGTTTCAGAATCCGGCCGTATGACTGCTGCTCTGCGCCATCATTTCCGCAGCCCCAGCGCCCTGGCTTGAAATTCCAGTGACGATACAAGGTGCCTTGCCACAAACTGCCAGTCATGCCGTCCCGGATAGATCTCGATCAGGTGCTCAATGCGTCGTCGCTTCAGGAGCAGATCGAGTTGCCGCGTACCGGCATCGAATCCGTAATCGTCGCGGTCGCCGCAGACGGCGTAGATTTTGAGGCCATGCAGATTGTCGCGCCGCGCATAGACAAACGGCGAATTCGCTTTCCAGTAAGCCTCGTCCGCCGGGTCGCCGAATGCAGTGCCAAAGAACTGGACAAACCCGGCATCGCCCAGTCCGCGGGGCAGAGTCTCGCGCAACGCAGGCATGAGCACCGCGACAGAGACGAACATCTCGGGATACTTGAACGCAAACCGCAATGCTCCGTACCCGCCCATGGAAACGCCGCCAATCGCCCGCCCGCTGCGCGTGTTCATGATCCGGAACTTCTTCTCCATCTCCGGCATAAAATCGTGAATGAAAAAGTCCTCGTACTTCACCCTGCCGTCTTTTGAGTTGATGTAAAAAGACCGCCACGCCTGCGGCGTGATAATCACAAACTCGCCGAGCCGCTTCTGTTCCCACAGATCTTCAATCATCTGCCAGCCGCCGCTGGAAACCAGGAAACCCTGGTTTTCACCCAGCCCGTGAAGGAAGTAAAGGACAGGAAATTTCCGGTGGGGTTGTGCATCATAGCTCGGCGGCAGCATGGCGCAGTAGCCCACAGGACGCGGCACAAACCGGCTGCGCATGGTGCCGCACTCCACGCGCTCCGCGCCGAAGCACGCGGTTACCGCCGATAACAACAGCAGCAAAGCAGCGATATGAAAAATCCGGGATCGAATCAACATTGCGAGGGTCAGTTGATCAGTTGAACGTTTTCAGATGTACACAAAAGCGGGCGACTCTTGCTTTCTCACGCAACATGCTCCGAACTGTAAGCACTTGTTTTGCGTGCCCTTCAATGCAGTTCGCGACGCACCAAAATGCCTGGAAGGCTGAGTGCTGACCGCTGAATGCTGACGGCTGTTTGCTCACTCATGCCTGAGCGCCTGCACCGGATCCAGCCTTGCCGCCCGCGACGCGGGATATAACCCGGCGCACAGGCTTACCACTACCGCAAAAGCCAGCCCAAAGATCATCAGCGCGGGCGAAACGTACCAGAAGTTTTCCGGCTTAAAGTCCTGCCGGATCATGTACCAGTTCGTTCCCAGGTTGATGACGCGGCCAATCATCCAGCCCAGAGCCACGCCCAGTGATCCTCCCAGCACGCCCATGGAGCCGGCTTCCACAAAGAATATCCTCTTCACGTCGCCGTCGCTGGCGCCCAGCGCCTTCATAATGCCAATCTCGCGCCGCCGCTCCAGGATGGCCATCACCAGCGTATTGATAATGCCCAGTGACGCCACCGCCAGGGCGAGGCTGCCGAACACGCCCAGGAACATATCAAGGAACAAAAACGCTTTTTGCAGCCCGCGCGACGCGTCCACGATGGAGAAGGTGTGAAATCCCTGTTTCTTGATCGCGTCCTCCACCTGCGTGACCTCAGAGTTCCTGCGCACGCGCACGATCAGCCCCGCATAGGTCTTCCCTTCTCCCGGCCGCACAATGCCGCTGACATCCGCCGGCTGCATCATGTTCAGTGACTCGGCGAAATCAATGGGCAGCA
>JBLMYN010000418.1:0-7654 GCA_050258305.1 Actinomycetota bacterium | reverse complement strand
AAATCCTTTTTGCGCGACGAAATGCAGAAGGATGCCCTGAAATCCATCGTGGAATGCGTGGGCCATCATTCCCGGGCGCAGGCTCTTGCGCCACAGGGTGAGAAAGCCGAACATGGCGCCGTACACTGCAATGAGAATCATGCGGCGGGTACCTTCGTAACCGTGGCCGGAGCCGAACACAATGGCGGACGCGACAACGCCAACATAAATATTCCCGCTCAGCACGGCGAACTGCTGCTGCAGGTATCCGCGGAAAATAATTTCTTCCACGTATCCGGCGGTTGTGCTGAGCAGCACCCACATCACCAGTCCGAAGGTGCTGCGCGGGGCAAGCATCTCGGCAAGTTTTTGTGCCTGCTCCACTGAAGCGCCTTTGGCAAGTCCCAGCAGGTACCCGAGCCCGGCGAGAATGCCGAGCGCTACCAGCCAGAACGCAATCGCGATGCCGACGTCAACGAGGAAATCTTCGGGAGTGGCCCAGCGTCCGCCAATCAGGTCTCGTATTTTGGTCTTCTTCAACCGCAATCCGATCCACACGAGAAAAAGCAGAAAGAACTCAAGAAGAATGGTGGCTGCATATTGCGCGATGCGCAGCTTCTCTGTGATTGCTCCGGGATTTTGGGATTTCTGAGAGCTGACCAGCGCGGTAAAGTAGGAATTTCCCACGACAAGAATCACGATCAGCGCTGTATGCCAGACCGGCGCCAGCAACTTCTTTCCCTCGGGCATTTCGGGGGGTTGGAGAACGGACGGCACGGAATAGGGTTGGCTTGTTACCGGGTCAGAGCCCGGGTTTGGCTGCGATTCATTTTGCATATGGAATTTATCGGCGCACTTTTCCGCCGCCCCTCATCTTATAATGAAAGGTTTGGAATCGCATAAGGAGAGCTTATGGAAGACGTGGTCATTATCAGCGCCGTGCGCACGCCGATCGCAAAATTCCAGGGGGGGCTGGAGGGATTTTCCGCTCCGCAACTGGGCTCCATCGTTGTTCGTGAAGCAGTGAATCGAGCGAAGGTCAAGCCGGAGCAGGTGGACGAGTGCATCATGGGCCTGGTGGTTTCAGCGGGACTGGGGCAAAATCCCGCGCGGCAGGCGGCATTGAATGGCGGACTTCCACCCACAGTGGGGGCGATGACCATCAACAAGGTTTGCGGCTCAGGACTGAAGGCCGTCGCGCTTGCCGCGCAGGCCATTCAGACCGGCAACGCTGAAATCGTTGTCGCCGGGGGCATGGAATCCATGACCAACGCTCCGTACCTTTTGCCGCAGGCGCGCAAAGGATATCGGCTGGGCAACTCGCAGATCATTGACTCCGTGGTGAACGACGGCCTGTGGGACGTCTACAACAACTACCACATGGGAATGACTGGGGAGAACGTGGCGCAGAAATACGGCGTCACGCGCGAGCAGCAGGATGAGTACGCAGTCAACTCTCATCGCAAAGCCGTGCAGGCCTGGAACGAGTGCCGGTTCAAGGGACAGGTGGTGCCGGTGGAGATCCCGGCGAAGAAGAAGGGTGAGGCGCCTACGCTGTTTGACAAAGATGAAGGCCCGCGCGCCGACACTTCCGCTGATCTGCTGCGTAACCTGAAGCCAGTATTCAAAAAAGATGGCACTGTGACCGCGGGCAATGCCTCCACCATGAACGATGGCGGCGCGGCAACCGTGGTAACTTCCGCCGCGCGCGCAAAGCAGCTTGGAGTTGAGCCGATGGTACACGTTGTCGCCCAGGCTACCAGCGGCATTGCTCCGGAATGGGTGATGATGGCGCCCGTGGACGGCATCCGCAAGATCTGGGCGAAGACCGGATGGAAGCCCGATGAGGTTGACCTCTACGAAATCAACGAAGCGTTCTCTGTGCAGTCCGTGGCGGTGATCAAGGAACTGGGACTCAATCCTGACAAGGTCAACGTGAACGGCGGCGCCGTGGCGCTGGGCCATCCGATCGGCGCGAGCGGAACCCGGGTGCTGGTGACGCTGATTCACGAATTGATACGCCGCAACGGGAAGCGCGGCATCGCGGCACTCTGCCTTGGCGGGGGCAATTCGGTCGCCTTGGCCGTGGAACGCAGATAAAAACCAACTGGCAGTTAGGAATTGGCACTTAGCCAGGGCCGGGCACAGGAGATCTTCATTATGGCCGCTTGCGATGCCCGGCCGAAATCTACTCTCCGGTCTCGCCGATCAGCATTCTGTGCAGGCGCCGGTAGAGTCCCTGAATGGTTTCGTAGAGCTCGGAAATACCGAGGGTGTACTCGTTCACGCTGCTGGAATCGATGTCGGCGTTGACGTTATGGGCCAGCTTGCCCAGCATCTGCATGCGTTCAGCTTCGAGCTGAGGTAGAACTTCAAAAGGGTCGCCACCCCCGGCACCTAGGTCCAGAAATTGCTGCACGGTCCATGCTGTCTGACGCAGATGCTCCATGGCATCGTGCATTTGCGCAATCAGGCGGGGATCAACCTGCTCTTTCACCAGGTTCTGCTCCAGCTCATTCAGTTCCGCCAGGGTACTCATGATCTTCTGCGAGATGGGCCTGCCGCTTGAACTTGAAGAAGACATTGCTGTGCGAGCCGGCGCTGATGCGGCTCGGGGCGGCGCTGGTCTGGTCATGGAAGCGGTTGGAACAGGACGCGTCGTGGTTAGCGGCGGTGGAACCCGCAATGGTTCTTCAGGCACAACGGCACGCTGATCCGGCGGCCGCAGGTCTTGAATGCCCGCCAGAGTGCCCAC
This sequence comes from Actinomycetota bacterium, assembly GCA_050258305.1. Taxonomy (GTDB): domain Bacteria; phylum Acidobacteriota; class Terriglobia; order Terriglobales; family Acidobacteriaceae; genus Angelobacter. The sequence continues at coordinate 4,920 of JBLMYN010000418.1, read as the reverse complement.
AACGAATTCGAGCTTCTGCTGGTCTTCAGTGGCCAGGTGCATAAACTCCAGACCCATGCCCACCGCGTGGTTGGAAGTTTTTACCACCGCGCGGCCGCGAATCACCGCGTCGCGAATGCGCAGCATAAAAACCACATCGATGCCGGAGGGCAAGGTGGAGACCGTCTCCACATAGCAACCTTCCAGACTGATATCGGTCAAGCTGGCAAAAATACCCGCGACGCCTTCGTTGCGCCGTATCTCTACGCCTCCCGTGCACGGATAACGGGTGTGCCTTCGCCTGCTGGGTATCTCGGCCATACGTTCCTTAATGAAATGAGCCCGCAGCGATTCTATCGCGATTGGCGGGCACATGGCTCAAAGCAGCGATCTTTCACCAAAAACATGCACTTCGGTAACCCGGCGGAGTCCTGTAGAATCTGCTTTCCGGCCCGGGGGACCAGGAAGAATGCTCTTCAAGACGCAGAGTGCGGCGGTTTACGGAATCGACGCCAACATCATTGAAGTTGAGGTGGATGTCAGCCCGAACAAGCAGCCGGAAGACAACTTTCAAACCGTTGGTTTGCCTGACGCCGCCGTGCGGGAAAGCCGGCAACGCATTCGCGCCGCGCTGCGCAACTGCGGATATGACGTTCCTCCAACCACCATCACCATCAATCTGGCCCCCGCGGATATCAAGAAGGAAGGTTCCGGCTTTGATCTGCCCATGGCCATGGGGATTGTGGGAGCCTACGGCGGGCTGATCAGGAAGGAATTGCCCGAATTTGTGATGGTGGGCGAGCTCTCGCTGGACGGCGGCATTCGCGGAGTGCGCGGCGCCCTGCCCATCGCAATTGCGGCCCGGGCCAACAAGATTCCCAACCTCATTGTGCCTGAAGTCAACGCCCGCGAAGCCGCCGTGGTAGGCGGCGTAAATGTTTATCCGGTAAAGTCGCTGGTGGACGTGGTGAACCTGCTGAATAGCGGCAACGGGATTTCGCCGCTCAAGGTGGATACCACGCAGATGCTCGGAGGCGAGCAGAGCGGCGGTCCTGACTTCAAGGACGTTCGCGGACAGTTCACCGCCAAGCGTGCCCTTGAGATCGCCTGCGCCGGCGGACATAACATTCTCATGATAGGCCCTCCGGGTTCCGGCAAGACCATGCTCGCCAAGCGCATTCCCGGCATTCTTCCGCCGCTGACGTTTGAGGAAGCGCTGGAAACCACAAAGATCCACAGCGTGGCCGGCGTGCTGGATGCAACTGCGGGCCTGGTACCAGCCAGGCCGTTCCGGTCGCCACACCACACCATCTCCGACGCCGGTCTGATCGGCGGCGGCATCATTCCACGTCCGGGAGAAGTTTCTCTGTCGCATAACGGCGTGCTGTTTCTGGACGAATTGCCGGAATTCCCGCGCAATGTGCTGGAAGTGATGCGCCAGCCGCTGGAAGACGGGAACGTCTGCATCGCGCGCGCGTCCATGTCGCTGACATTCCCGGCGCGCTTCATGCTGGCAGCGGCGATGAATCCGTGCCCCTGCGGGTACCACGGTTCCGGGCGCGACTGCCGCTGCAGCCCGCCGATGATCCAGCGCTATGTATCGAAAATCTCCGGCCCGCTGATGGACCGCATCGATATTCACATTGACGTGCCGGCAGTGAATTACAAGGAGCTGCGCGGGTCAGACAGTAAGAGTGAAAGCTCAGCCCAGATCCGTGAAAGGGTAATGCGAACTCGCGAGGTGCAACTCAATCGCCTTGCCGCCGCCGGGGAGCGCATCTACTCAAATGCCCAGATGAGCACGCGCCAGATCCGGACTTACTGCGACCTCGGAACCGAGAGTGAACGCATGCTGGAACGAGCCATGCAACAGCAGGGATTGAGCGCTCGCGCGCACGACCGCATTCTCAAGGTCGCGCGAACCATCGCCGATATGGACGGTGCGGCCCAGATCGAAGCCAAGCACATCGCCGAGGCCATCCAGTACCGCACGCTGGACAGAACTTATTGGAGTTAACCGCCGATTCTCGCCACCCACGGACGTTTGAATTGCCGCTCCGCTGAGCGCCTGACCGCCCTGGAAGAGATCGTCAATTGATTCTCTTACCTTGACCGTTGATCGCTGCCGCCAATTTTCCTGAGATCATCTGAAACCACGTTGTTTCCCGCAGAATCAGATGTTTTGAGAAAACCTGGAGGGGTAAGGCATGAAGGATCTCCGCCCACAAGTGAATGGAATCCTTGAAACGTCGCTGTATGTGGATAGCGCGGCCCGTTCGGCGGAATTCTACAGCCGTGTGTTCGGCTTTGAGCCCATTGCTCCTGCCGAGGGAGAGCCACTAAACGATGACACTCGCCTGTGCGCCATGCGCGCCGGCGATCGTCAGGTTCTGCTGCTCTTCAAAAAAGGCGGCACCCAGGACACCGATGCCACCGGCGCAATTCACATCGCTTTCGGCATCGCGCGCCCCGATCTTGCGGCCTGGGAGAACTGGCTTAAGAGCCAGGGAATCGCCATTGAGTCGCGGAGAAAATGGAAGTTCGGCGGCGAGGCCCTCTATTTCCGCGATCCCGATGGCCACCTCCTCGAGGTTGTTACGCCCGGCGTGTGGAGCATTTACTAGAAGTCATATTGAAAAATGCGCCTTGAAAAGGCCCCGGCTTCAACCCTGCCGCCCCGCTCAGCCACTTCAGGTACCGGGCACCCAGGTTCGCTCCTACTTTTAAGCATGTTTCAGCGAATCCCCTGACCTGCGGAAATCCGTTTCATCAGCGGCATCAGCGGTATTTTTCAAACCCTTGTTGACATCCGACAAGAGCGGGAGTCTAATCTTGTCGAAATTCGACAGGAGACGCGATGGCAAGCCAAATTGACCTGCTACAGGGAACGCTTGATCTTCTTATCCTGAAAACACTCGCGCTGGGGCCCATGCACGGCTGGGGAATCTCGCAACGGATTCAACAGGTCTCGGAAGAGGTCCTTCAGGTCGGCCAGGGATCGCTCTATCCAGCGCTGGCACGGCTGGAACAGCGAGGCTGGATATCGGCCGAGTGGGGCGCATCAGAAAACAACCGGCGCGCGCGCTATTACTCGCTGACCAAAGCCGGCCGGAGACAACTCGAAAAAGAGCTGGGCGAATGGGAGCGACTCTCGGCCGCCATCGCGCTGGTATTGCAGCAGGGATAGGAGCACGCCATGACGATCAGAAATTTGTTCGCGCCCTTCCGCAAGCGCAGCCGCGCCCTGGATGAGGAAATGCGGTTTCATGTCGCGAAACAGACCGAGGCGAACATCGCCGCAGGCATGCCCCCGGACGAGGCGCGCCGCCAGGCGCTGATTGCTTTCGGCGGCGTGCAGCAGACGAGAGAAAAAGTCAGTGAAGTGCGCTGGACGCATTTTCCCGAAGTCCTGCTCCAGGACGCGCGATACGCGTGGCGGCTGCTTCGCAAATCCCCGCTGTTCACCGCCATCGTGGTGCTGACGCTGGCTTTCGCCATCGGGTTGAACACGGCCATTTTCAGCCTGATTGATGCCGTAATGTTCCGGTCCTTGCCGGTTAGCCATCCTGAGGAGCTGGTGCTGCTCAAATGGCACGCGCATCACCGTCCCAAGATCCACAGCCAGTGGGGCTACGGCTACTGTACGGCGAGCTTCGCCGAGACCAACCAGTCCAACTGCTCTCTTTCTCGTCCCTGGCTTGAGACCGTTCGGAAGGCCAATGTCTTTTCAGGTGTGGCCGGCTTTGCCGGTGCCGGCGGACAGATGACTCTGAGCGGTAACGGGCCGGCAACCATCATGAATGGCGGCCAGTTTGTTTCCGGCGATTTCTTTTCGACGCTTGGAATCAAAGCCGCCGCAGGCCGGCTGCTCCTGCCGGATGACGATACGCCCCAGGCGATGCCTGCCCTGGTGCTGAATTACGCTTACTGGGAGAGTGCGTTTGGCGGTTCCCGTTCCGCTATCGGAAAGACGGTGCGCATCAACAGCCTGCCCTTCACCATCATCGGCGTAACAGAAAAAGGTTTTGAAGGCTTTGTGCCCGGCAGTCGCCCGGACATCTGGCTGCCGCTGGCGGCGAGGTCTCGCCTGGTTCCGCGGTGGACGCCCGAATTTGAAGATGCAGGCGCGTGGTGGCTTGCCATTGTGGGCCGGCTGAAACCCGGCATTCCGGCAAAGCAAGCCCAGGCTGCGCTGAACCTGCTGTTCCGCAATGAAACAGAAAGCGGGGGCAAACCGCTCTTCAAAGCGGCAGACGACCCGTGGCTTGAGTTGGCCCCGGCGCAAAGCGCATTGGGGCAGCGTGAGCGGGCCGCGCAGCCGCTCTTTGTGCTCATGGGAGCCGTAGCTCTGGTCCTGCTGATTGCCTGCGCGAATATCGGCGGGCTGTTGCTGGCTCGTGCCACAGGACGGACACGAGAAATGGCTGTTCGCCTCACGCTGGGCGCAAAGCGGTCGCGCCTGGTCTTACAGTTGCTAATGGAGAGCTTCGTGCTCTCACTCGCAGGCGGCGCTTTAGGAGTCCTCATCGGCCAGTGGGGAGCGCGCGCCTGGCTGGTGCTTTCGCGCAACAACGATTCCCGCGCCTCGCTGAGCCCGCAACTCGATGGCCGCGTGCTTGCTTTCACCCTGATTGTCTCGATCGGCACGGCCATGCTCTTCGGACTGGCCCCCATCTTTCGCAGCCTGCGTGTGGACCTTACACCCGCATTGAAGTCAGGGGGCGGCGCGATCGATGTTTCTGTTTCACGCCGCCGCTGGTACAGCCTGGGAAACGCGCTGGTGGTAGCGCAGGTGATGCTGGCCATCATCGCTCTGGTGGGCGCAGGATTGCTGGTGCGAACTCTCCGGAACCTGAAGAGCGTCGACCTGGGATTTGATCCCACGAACGTACTCGTCTTTTCCCTGAACCCACAGCAGGCCGGTTACCAGCCCACGCAACT
>JBLMYN010000417.1:0-20318 GCA_050258305.1 Actinomycetota bacterium | reverse complement strand
CCGCGGCATCCACCAGGAGTACCTGAATGCCGGCGCCGAAGTGATTGAGACGAATACCTTTGGCGGAAATTCTTTCCGCCTGGCTCGCCATGGATTGGCCGATAAAGTCCGCGAAATCAATCTTCGAGGGGCACAACTGGCCCGCGAGGCCGCCGACGCATTCAATCAAAAGCAAGGGGCGGACGTTCTGGTGGCCGCATCGGTCGGCCCGCTGGGCGTGCGTATTGAGCCGCTGGGCAAGACGTCACGTGAGGAGGCGCGCGAGTCATTCCGCCAGCAGGTCGCCGCGCTCGCGGAAGGCGGCGTGGACCTGATCATGCTTGAGACCTTCGGCTACCTGGAAGAACTGCATCAGGCGATTCTCGCGGTCCGCGAGGCCGCGCCGCATCTGCAACTCGTGGCCCAAGTCACCATCGATGAGGACAGTAACTGCCTGGATGGCGCGAGCCCGGAGACTTTCGCGACCAAGCTGGATGAGTGGGGCGCAGACGTGGTCGGCTGCAACTGCAGCGTTGGGCCCGTGGCCATGCTGGAGGCGATTGAACGCATCCGCCGGATCACGGAGCGTCCCCTGGCAGCCCAGCCAAACGCCGGCATCCCACGCAGCATTGAAGGCCGAAACATTTATCTCTGCTCGCCGGAATACATGGCCAGCTACGCTCGCAAATTCGTGAACGCGGGCGTGGGGCTGGTGGGTGGCTGCTGCGGCACCACGCCGGAGCACATCAAGGCCATGAGCTCAGCCTTGCGGATGAACAACATCAAAGGCAGAACGCCTTCATTCCGCGTGGTGAGTGAGCGCAAACGGGAATCAAGTATTACGCCGCCGCCGCTGGCGCAGCGATCGAGCCTGGGACGCAAGCTGGCATCGGGAGAGTTTGTCACCCTGGTGGAAATCGTCCCACCCAAAGGCATCGATTTTCACAAAGAAGTTGAGGGCGCAAAGTTCCTGAAGGCCGCGGGCATTGACGCCATCAATATTCCTGATTCGCCGCGAGCTTCAGCGCGCATGAGCAATCTTGCCCTGTGCACGCTGGTGCAGCAGCAGGCCGGCATTGAGACGGTGTTGCACTTCACCTGCCGCGACCGCAACGTGCTCAGCATGCAATCTGAACTGCTGGGCTGTTACACCATGGGCATGCACAATCTCATCTGCATCACCGGCGATCCGCCCAAGATGGGCAACTATCCTGATGCCACCGCCGTTTTTGACGTTGACGCCATAGGCCTGGTCAACATTGTTCACAACCTGAACTTCGGGCTCGATATCGGCGGCAACCCTATCGGCCCAGGGACAAAGTTTGTCATCGGGGTGGGCGCCAATCCCGGGATGGTCAATATCGACGAAGAAGTGCGGCGCTTCGAATACAAAGTGGAAGCGGGCGCCGATTATGCGGTGACACAGCCGGTATTTGATGTAAAGCTTCTGGAGCAGTTCCTCCGCCGCATTGAGCACCATCGCATCCCGGTGCTTGCCGGCATCTGGCCGCTCACGAGCGTCCGCAATGCCGAGTTCATGAAGAACGAGTTGCGCGTCTCCGTTCCCGACTCCATCCTGGATCGCATGGCCAAAGCTCCGAATGCGGAAGCAGCGCGTGCCGAGGGTATACAGATCGCGCGGGAAATGCTGCGCCAGGTGCGCGGCCTGGTGCAGGGAGCACAAGTGGCGGCGCCGCTGGGGAGGTACTCATCGGCCATTGAGGTGCTGGACGGCATGGGAGGAACGGCGAGCGCCGTCGGATAAATCCCGCTTCTCCTCTGCGCATGCGCTGAGTCTTCCATCACCGGGGGCCGTGATGGAAAGCACATCAAAGCTTCGCGCGATCGCTTAAGTTACAACTGTCGAAGGCTGAACGGGGCGAGGAAAAATAAAGCCTCTTGATTTCGATAGAAGCCTGCCTACATTCGACAGGAGCCTGCCCACCGAGGAGGAGTCATGCCGCTTCACTTCAATATCTACAGAGTACAGCCTGAGACGGGTGAGCGGGTTCTGCTGCATGAAAGGATTCCTGAGCAACTGACCGGCTGGCTCTGCAAAATGTGTGATCTTGAGTTGAGCGCCGCCGATCGCGCCAACGGATGGGTGATCATGCAGGAATCATTGTCCCGGCCCGTGAAACAGGAGCATCTCGCGCACGCCAAGGCAAGCTGAAAGATCAGGGCATCGGATTTTTTCGAGAGCTGATGCCCCTGCAGTCCATGATTTGCGGCTGATCTGCCGCCATTTAGCTCGCCGCTTGCTGCCGCCTCTCCGTGAAGGCATCCGCAAACCATTCGGCGGCGGTTTTGGTCACCTCTTCCAGAGCTCCCTGTTCTTCGAACAAATGCGTGGCGCCGGGAACAACGTGCAGCCGCGTAACACACTGCATGCGCTCCATGGCTTTCCGGTTCAGTTCCAGAACAGTGCGGTCTGAGCCGCCAACAATCAGCAGAGTCGGAGCTTTCACTTCGCGCAGGTGTTCTGCCGCCAGATCAGGCCTGCCGCCGCGCGAGACAACAGCGCTGATCCTGGAACCCAGGGCGGCCGCCGTAATCAGCGCCGCCGCGGCCCCGGTACTGGCGCCAAACAATCCAATCGGCAAGCGGCCGAGATCGGGGTGCTTCTCCGCCCAGGCCGCCACCAGCGTGGAACGGGCGGCCAGCAACGGAATATCAAACCGGAACTGCATGGTTTCAGCATCAATTCTCTGCTCTTCATTGCTGAGCAGATCCAGCAGCAACGTCGCCAGTCCGCGGTCGTTCAGGGCCTTTGCCACGCGGCGGTTGCGCGGGCTGAAACGGCTGCTCCCGCTGCCGTGAACAAAGATCACCAGGCCGCGCGCGTCATCGGGGACCTGCAGGTCGCCGTGGAGAGCCGCCTCATCGAGTGGGATATGGACCGGCATGGTTCTTTCCTTCAGGGTGTAAAGCGCAGTCATGAGTGCCTCCCGCAGCCAGGTTTCGCTGCTCCACTTCTAACTGTTGCGCACGACCATCCTTTGAGCCGTGAGTGCAGTCACAGCAGACTGTGACAATCAACCGGAGTGAGCGCGGTCACCGCGCCGAGAACAGCAGATCAGAAATGATAGGAAATGCACTACACGCGCCGGAGCCCGTATGACAGAGAAGAACAATGCCATTCTGATTCGATCCGCAGCCCACCGGTTCACGGGCTCTCCCACAGATTATGATCCTTTGCTGCAGGCCGTCGGCGACGCACGCCTTGTTCTTCTGGGTGAGGCCTCACACGGCACGCACGAGTTCTACCGTCATCGCGCCCAGATCACCAAGCGCCTCATCGCGGAAAAGGGGTTCAATGCGGTGGCGGTGGAAGCGGATTGGCCGGACGCGTATCGCATCAACCTGTTTGTCCGCCGGGAAAGCGAGGACCGCGACGCCATTGATTCCCTCAGCGGATTCGAACGTTTCCCCACGTGGATGTGGCGCAACGCTGACGTGCTCGACTTTATCGGCTGGCTTCGTCATCACAATGACCACCATCGCCATCAGGCCGGCTTCTACGGTCTCGATCTCTACAGCCTCCATGCTTCCATTCGTGCCGTGCTCGACTATCTGGACAAGGTGGATCCGGAAGGGGCAAAACGCGCAAGGTACCGTTACTCCTGCTTTGAGGATTTTGGCGAAGACACGCAGGCGTATGGATACGCGGCCGGTTTCAAGCTGAGCAAGAGCTGCGAAAACGAGGTGGTGAGCCAGTGGATGGAGATGAGACGCCGGGCCGCCGATCTGGCGCATCGCGACGGAACGGTCCTGCCTGACGCCTACTTCTTCGCGGAACAGAACGCCCGTCTGGTGAAAAATGCCGAGCAATACTATCGAGCCATGTTCCACGAGCGGGTATCGTCCTGGAACCTGCGCGATCAGCACATGGCGGAAACGCTTTCCGCGCTGGTACAACATCTTGGCGCGCACCGGGCAAAGGTAGTGGTCTGGGCGCATAATTCGCACCTGGGGGACGCCCGGGCTACCCAGATGGGCGAACAAGGCGAATTGAACCTCGGCCAACTGGTCCGCGAGAAGTGGGGGAAGGAGTCCTTCCTTGCCGGATTCACAACTTACACGGGCAGCGTCACCGCCGCGTCAAACTGGGACGCTCCCGCCGAGCGCAAGCACGTTCGTCCCGCATTGCCGGGGAGCGTGGAATCTCTTTTTCATCACACTCGCCTTGCCAACTTCCTGTTGATGACCCATGCGGAAGCGCGTGTCTGCTCCGTACTCGAAGACCCGCGGCTGGAACGCGCCATTGGCGTGATTTACAGGCCCGAATCAGAAAGAGTCAGCCATTATTTCGAGGCCCGGCTGGCCGCCCAATTTGATGCGGTGATGCATTTTGACGAGACCCGCGCAGTCGAACCACTGGAGCGGGAGCAGCTTTGGGAGGCAGGCGAGGTGCCGGAAACCTTTCCTTCCGCGCTCTGAGCGGCTGAACCGCCATTCAAAAGGGCGGCTGAGTAGCTGCGGAAGGTTAAACTCTTCCAATCATGAGGCAGGGGCATTGTCCTAAATCCACAAAACTTTTTTGAGTGACATCTTGCAACAGCGCTAGAATGTGCTTATGGGGTTTCGGCTCAGTGCCTAAATTTGAAGAGTGTTTGCAGCGCCTGGAAAAAATCGTAGATGAACTCGAGGCGGGAAATGTAACCCTCGAACAAGCGCTGAAGCTCTTCGAAGAAGGAACCCAGCTATCCTCATCCTGCCGCAAGGAACTGGAAGAAGCGGAAGGCAGAGTTGAGATTCTTCTCAAGCAGAACGGAAAACTTCAGGCAGAGCCGTATGAGCCCGTGACGGAACGGGCATCGGCGAAGAAGTAAGGTTTCTAGCTCCTGCAGGGGCGTCCTGCAGTATTCGAACTCCGGCGGAAACGCCTCCAGCCAACCCAAGGAAGTGCTGTATGAAACCGCTCAGTGTAGTTGTCGCCCAAAGCAACAGCAAGGCGGGTGAGTCCCTGGCCAAGTCCCTGTACAACCATTTTCGGACTGTAAACCTGGTCGGCGGTGTCGATGACCTGCGTCATGCCATACCAAGGCACCGCGCGGACGTGGCGGTAGTGGATCTGGAACTTGCCGGTGTCAATGTAGTCCAGCAACTGAGCCGTGAGTTCCCGGGCACCACCATTATCTGTACGCATCGACTCGCGGACGAGAAGATGTGGACAGAGGCCCTCTCCGCGGGCGCCGCAGATTGCTGCTACAACAGCGATATCAGGGGAATCGTGCTTGCCGCAACCCAGACTCATCCCATGACTCACGCGCACGCCGCGTAACTTTTTTCATAGCTCCTCCCACCCAACCAAAAAGGACCGCTGCCGAAAGCGGTCCTTTTTTATCCGGGTCACCTGCAGCGACAGGAGCGCTGGTTTGAATTTCTTCCAGCCAAGCGTTGCGATGCTCCAACTCGGCCTCGGAGCAGACCCGGACTCCGGCCGTTCAGATTACGATCTGTAGACATCCGTTCGCCAGATGACCCAATCACCCGATGGAAGCTATACTCATGCTTCATGCTCACAGACATTCTTCAGCAGGGCCAGTCGAACATCGATCAGGCTCTTGAAAAGTTGTTGCCTCCGCCATCGCAGCGGCCGGAATCCATCCACCAGGCCATGCGCCACAGCGTCTTTGCCGGAGGCAAGCGGTTGCGCCCCATCCTGTGTATGGAGTCGGCGCGCATGATCGCCGGAAGCCTTCCCGAGGGAGTGCAGGAACTGGGCTGCGCTCTGGAGATGCTGCACACCTATTCGCTCATCCATGATGATCTGCCTGCCCTCGACAATGATGATCTCCGCCGGGGAAAGCCCACCTGCCATGTGGCATACGGTGAAGCCATTGCCATCCTCGCCGGTGACGCGCTGCAAACGCTGGCTTATGAAGTCTTGTCGCGATTGAAGGCGCCCGCGGAAGCGCGCGTCAGGATCATCGAAGAGATTGCCCGCGGAACCGGGACCGTGGACGGCATGATCGGCGGCCAAGTAAAAGACCTTGAAGCCGAACACCAGCGGCCTGATGCGGAGACGCTCGAATACATCCATCGTTCCAAGACAGGCGCTCTGATCACGGCCAGCCTGGTCAGCGGAGCCATTTATGCCGGCGCCGCCATGCCGGAGGTGCAGCGCCTGCGCGACTTCGGTCGCGCCATCGGCCTGGCATTTCAGATTGTGGATGATGTGCTTGACGTGACGCAGTCCTCGGAGCAACTGGGGAAGACTGCCGGTAAAGATACGGCGTCAGAGAAGGCCACCTACCCTGCCCTGTTCGGGATTGAAGAGTCGCTGCGCCGCGCTGACGCTCTGGTCGCCACCGGATGCAACGCGCTGGGATCTTTTCTCGACCGTGCGGATACACTGAAGGAGCTGGCTCATTTTCTGGTGCAGCGCAAGAATTGAAACGGAATGTGTGCCGCAGCCCGGTTCATTCCAGGCTGGATGCGGGCGTCGGCCGGTCCGCCTCGACGTACAGGCACTCGCGATTCCTTCCCGACGACTTGGCCTGATACAGAGCTTTATCGGCGGCTGCTATCAGGTCTTCCTTTGTCTCAAACCTCACCTTGTCCCAGCCGGCGACGCCGGCGCTTATGGTCACCGCCTCCTGATAGTTGTTCGCTCTGGCAATGTCTTCCCTGATGCGGCGTGCAAGCATCATGGCGGCGACGGGTGAAGTTTCAGCCGCAATGACGGCAAACTCTTCCCCGCCGTAGCGGCAAAAAACATCAGTGGAGCGCAGGTGGCGTTCGCATTGGCGCGCCACACGGCAAAGCACTCGATCTCCCGTCAGGTGCCCATAGGTGTCATTCAGATTCTTGAAGTAGTCCAGATCAAACATGATGAGCGACAACGGATTCCCATAGCGACGGGCGCGCTCCACTTCACGTTCCAGGGTCATATCAAAGTAGCGCCGGTTATAAATCGCGGTAAGGCGGTCGGTTTCGGCCTGCTGCTTCAGGGCGGCCCTTTCCTGCTCCGTCCTCTGAATCATGAAGCAGAAATACCAGGTCAGTCCAACCAGCAGAAGCACGTTGGAAACCGCGCTGAGCGCCATGGCCAGCGGGAGGTGCCCCATGGTGAAGCGGCTGTACATGAACACTCCGCCCAGGACGATCGGCACCACAATGCCTACGGGAACCAGAAACCGCGCCACCATGGCCGCGATAGACCCGCCGCGGAAGATCCGCACGATGCCATCCCCCCGGGGAACGGCAAGGAACCCGATGGCCAGCGCAAAGAACGCGGCGGAGGTGTCCAGGGCCATGGGCGTAAAGTCGACGTTGACCGCTCCATAAAGCGCTGGAATTCCGTAGAGGTACCCGACGATTGCAAACATCGAGATGACCATCACGCTTAGCGCCAGCCCTTCGCGCACAGCCTCCTTCCAGCGTGTAAAAGGAATCAACGCAGTTCCGAGCAATATGAAGCTCAGCGCGGTGAACGGAGACATTCTGCCTGGATATGGAGCGGCCGGATCATCAAAAACAAGCTGATCGATTCCGAGTGAATACCCAGTGACGTACTCAAAAATGGTCAAAGCGCTGATCGAAACTGCGCCGAGAGCCAGAACCGCGCACAATCGTGGATGCCCTCCTCCGGCCGCAAGGTACAAACAGCCGGCAACCAGAAGGAAGCTGAAAGCGGTATTCGCTTTCATGCTCGGCACATTGGGAAGCAGGCTGGTAAGCTCTGGCACATTGAAGATCCAGCCGGCCAGTACAAGCACACCGATGCCGGCAGCCACATAGGCCGCCAGCCGGGGGACGAGCCGCCAAAACCTGTTGCGCCGGGTAGACACGTATTCCTCGAATCCTGAGACCTTTCTCTCACTATTAAGGGATCAAGGTATGTGTCTCTTATCACACCTCTTCCATCCCGGAAGCTGGGTGTTAATCCATTCCCTTTAGCTGCATGATGTTGTCCACGACATGGATCAGGCCGTTGGTCGAATGGATGTCCCAGATGCGGAACATGCCAACATCATCGTCCTCACTGCGAATCATCAGGTGCAGGCCCATATGTTCCCTGACCTTGACCTTGTCGCCTTCCATGGTGGTCACTTCCGCCACGCCGTTTTTGCTGGCTTTGATCTTCTTTTTTAGATCATCCGTCGTCCAACTGCCGGAAAGCATGTTATAAAGCAGCACTTTTTTCAGCTGCGCCTTGTTTTCCGGTTTCATCAGCTTGTCGAAAAGGCCCTCCGGCATCTCACTGAATGCTTCATTCGTGGGGGCAAAAATGGTGATGGGTCCCGGCCCTTCGAGCATTTTTTCCAGACCTGCGGCTTTGATGGCCTTCACCAGAGTGGTGTGCTCGGGGGACAGGGAAAGGTTTTGCAGGATGTTGTTGGTCGGCAGCAATTCCTTGCCGCCGATCACAGGATTCTTGTCTCCGGCCAGAACGGCTGTGGCCGCCAGAACGACCACAGCGAATATTGCAATACGATTCATAACTGCTCCCTTCTAGTAATGAAACTTGTAACTGACCTGCACCGAAACGGTTCGGGGATCGCTGACATGGGTGCCACCGAACGAATTACTCGTGTCAATAAAATAACGCTTGTCGGTCAGATTTGTAGCTGTGATCTTTCCTGACCAGTTCTCACCAAAGGACCTGCCCATGGCGGCGTCCACCGTGGCATAAGCCGGGAGATGACCCGGCCCGTCGCCATCCAGAAACCCCGATCCGAAGGCTAAGTTGCCGGATAGCCACGTCCTGGCAGGCAAAGTAGTGGTAAACCCTGTGCTCAAAGTGTGCCGTTGATCGTGGTCCAGAAAGAAGAATCCTTCCGGCGGGGGGCTGAAGTCAGTAAATCCACCGGTAACGCCACCGGAGCCTTCGATGGACTGGTGTGAGTAGGCCAGGTGGAAGTTGAGCCGCTTGAAGAGCTGTGGAGACCGCACGGTGGCTTCATAGCCGACGATGCGCACGCTGTCAATAGTGAGCGGAATGAAGAGATTGGAGTTCCCCAGAGCATCGTGATCAAAAAAGTTGTGGGCTCCGGTGCGGAACTGGTCCAAATCGAATACCCAGTTGCGGAATGGAATGGTCAACCCGAACTCATGCTGTTCATCGTGTTCACCTCGGAGTGGGAGAAAGCCCGATGCAGGATCCACTGCGCTGAAGATCGCCGGCGAAATGGTATCGAGGGGCGGAGCCTGGTAATAACGGCTGTACGCGGCGCGCAGCACCCAGTGGAGCCGTGGCAACTCAATGGCAGCTCCCAGCCGGGGGCTGCCTGCAGTTTCCGTAACCAGTCCGGAAAACCGGGTGATACGAACACCTGCATTCAGGGTCAGCCAGGTTGTCGCCTTGTACTGGTCCTGAATCCAGGCGGCCTCAAGATCTCCATTGACCTTCTGCCGTGTGAGCGGCACATTCACCGGCGTTCGTGTTGCCGTGGTATCGTCCACATTTGTTCCGGTCAGACCAAGGAGAGTGTTGTCATGCTGGGCAAATCCGTAAGCCCCGATTTGGGCGTTATGCCGTCCTTTCACAATGCTGAGAGAAGCCTGCCCGCCTGAGTACGAGGAAAGCCGGTTATCGGTTGTAACTATGCGGTTCGCTGCGTCGCCCAAACCCTCGAAGGCGGCGCGGTTGAAATGAAAGGAAGGCGCGAGAGTGAACAGAATGCCGGCCCCAATCGTGTGCACCCAGGAAAAGTTGCCGAAGAAATCCTGCTCTCTGTCGCGGTCCCTCACACCGGCCAGTTGCTGGTCCGGCGTGTTGGGCACCTGGAAGTAATCCGTCCGCGCCGAACCGACGAAACGAAGCTGATCGTTGGGCGTGGCGTTCAGGATCAGGGACGTAAAAGCACCGCCTCCCGCGCCCTGATCGTGCAGGTTGGCGGTGGTGGGCGTCTCCAGCGCGTGGTCTGTGCGGTTGCCATTCAGGCTGAAGTAGTAGGCGCTGCCCTCGTTGTGGTCGCCAAAGCTGATCTGATCGTCAGTGCTGTTCAGGTTGCCGAAGCTGGTGACAAGTTCACCCTGCCGGCTGCGCTCAAAGCCGGTCTTTGTGGAAACGTTGAAAACGCCGTAGGTGCGGTCGCCGGACGCGGCGGAAAAGCTCCCCCTCTCAACCTCAACATTTTCAATATCTTTGGGATCAAACTGCGGACCGACATTGGTGGCGATATTGGTGTTTGGCACGGGTATGCCGTCAATCGCCCAGGTCACCTGGTGTCCTCCGCGCACGTGGAGCTGGTCATGCACCACGGTTGCGCCGGGAACGAAGTCCGTGATCATGGAAAGAGCATTGGTCCGGTCGGCGCCGGGAGCCCGCGCAATCTGGATGCGGCTCACAAGGCTCTCAGGCGTGGACGAGCTCGGATTCACAATTTGCGGCTCGGCCGTGACTTCCACGCTTTCCTGCGCTGCTGCCACGGTCAAGGCAAAGTGCAATTCCTGCACAGCGTCAGAAGTGACCACCGCCCCCTGCTGCTCTGTGGCAAAGCCGGGAGACCTTACCGTCACGGTGTACTGGCCCAGGGGAAGCTTCATGATCATGGCCAGCCCGTCCTCATTTGTGACCGTACTCTGGCTCAAGGAAGACGTGTTGCTTTGCACGACTACCTGCGCCCCCTTCACGGGACGGTGCTGCGGATCATGCACAATGGTTGTGATGGTCCCGAAAACTGATGAATAGATCTGTAACGGCGCCAGCAGCGCAATAAGTCCCGCTGCTCGCAAGATTTGCTTGACAGACATCATTACCTCCCGTTCGGATGGCTACGGTGCGCAACACCCGATCCATCGCCTGGGTTCAGGATTCCGAAAAGGCGCTCATCAAAGAACAGGAGTACTGTTCGCTGTCCTGGATACCTGATGGAAAGGGGTACACGTGGAAGCAGCATCGCTTCCGCTTTCAGCAAACGATCAGGCGAGGCTGGGAGGACCGCGATCTGTGTGGGAGGAAAAACCCGCGCAGACAAAAGAGATGCAAGTTGAGTACGACCGGAGTGTAACGCTGCCGGGGGCTGAAGCAACAAGCGCAGCGCTCAGCGCCGCGGGAGTACCAAGCAGATTCTGCCCGCAGCAGTTCATCGGACATTGCTGCGTGATTCTCGGAGAAATTGAGCGCGGGCCTGATTCAGTCATGGAATCCTGCTGCATGCTCATACCATGACAGTCGTGCATGGAGGCTCTGGAGGCCTGTGGCCCTGCAGCAAGGGCCCGGCGATGGCAGCAACAGAAGCGCCCCATCGCCATGGCGCTTGCGTGAATCGACGGTACGGGCGCAAACAGCACCGCGATCAGCGCCAGAATGGAGCATATCTGCTGCATACTCAAGGGGCGACTATAACCTTCTATTCTGAAGAAAAGCAATCAGAAAATGGTTACTATCTGATTAAGTTCTCTAATTAGATCGAGTTCCAGCTTTATTAGCGCATCTGCCTAAGGATTCACTGAAAGCCTCGGAGGTTACTGAGATTCGTACGTAACCGGCTAATGTGTTTTGGCGAGTGGCTTCTTCATCATATAGAAGAACACGGCAGGAGTTACGATCAGCGAGAGAACCATGGAAATAAGAATTCCGCCGATTACGGCAATGGCAAGAGGCTGAAGCATCTGCGAACCTGCGCCCAGAGCGAAGGCCAGCGGCAGCATGCCCGCTACCGCGGCCAGCGCCGTCATCACAATCGGCCGCAACCTGCGCCGGCCCGCCTGCAGCATGGCTTCCTCCGGTTCAAAACCGGCATGCGCAAATTTCTGGTTGGCGTCGAGCAGAAGAATACCGTTTTTGGCGACAATCCCAATCACCATGATCACTCCCATGAATGAGGCCACATTGAACGTCGTGCGTGTGATCAGCAAGGCCAGAAAAACGCCCGCAGTGGAAAGCAGCGCTGATGAGAGGATGGCAGCGGGAGCCGAGAAGCTGCGAAATTCAAACAACAAGACGGTAAAGACCAGCACGATTGCCAGCGCCAGCACGATGGCCAGATCGTGAAACGATTTCTGCTGCTGCTGGTACGTCCCCCCGTATTCCACTCGTATGGACGAGGGCAAATGCACGTCAGCCACGGCCTTTTTTACTTTAGCAATTCCCCCGCCCAATCCCACTCCTTCCAGACGGGCGGTGACTTCCACGTCACGCTGCAGGTTCTCTTCAATGATCTCCGTCTGTCCGGAATTTTCAGTCAGAGTGGCGAGAGCGCCCAGCGTTGCGGTGCGGCCGGACCCGCTGGCCAGAAGAGTATTGCTCATGGCCTGAAGTGAGGCGCGGTTCTGCTGCGGAAAACGCACGCGAATCGTGTAGGCGCGCTGATTGGCAACCAGCGGAGCCGAAGCAGGCACGCCCTGCAGAATGGCCTGCGCGTCCGTGGCAACTTCGTCCGCGGTGAAGCCTGCCTTGGCTGCAACGGTGGGATTCACAGTGAAAGTGGTTGCCGGGCCGCTGATGGTATTTTCGATCCCGTCCTTCAGATCAACGACGCCGGGAATCTTTGATATGGCGTCGGCCACGCGCGGCGCCTCTTCTTCCAGCAGTTTGCCGTCATTCGAGAACAGCTTGATCACAACCGGTTCCGGCGCGCTCGTCAGATCGCCGATCATGTCCTGCAGCACCTGGGTGATCTCAATATCGACGGCGGGCTCTTGCCTGGCGATGCTGGAGCGGACCTCGGCAATGATGTCCTCTACGCCGCGGCTTCTTTTTGACTTCAACTTGACGGAGATGTCGCCGCTGTTGGCTTCCGTCACCGCTGCCAGCCCGAGCTGCGCACCCGTCCGGCGCGACGTGCTCTCCACCTCAGGAATGTCATGCAGAATCTTTTCGATATGCGAAACCATTCTGTTGGTTTCCTGGAGTGATGTTCCCGGCGGCGTGAGATAGTCGACTATGAAACCGCCTTCGTCCATTTCCGGCAGAAGATCTGTCTCCAGCCCGAAATACGCGGCCAGCCCAATCATCACCAGCAGCGCACAACCCGCAGCCAGCCAGCGCGGATGCTCCAGAAAACGCCGCAGCCATCGCTCATAAAACGCAATCACGCGGCCGAAAAATCCCTGCATGGAGACTTCTTCGGCAGCCATGAGACGGCGCATCTCCAGGTCAATATTTTCGAGCGCTTCACTCGTCTGTCCCGCCGGCTGGCCGCGCCGGATGAAGAACTGGCTCAGGGTGGGTGTCCACGTCAGGGCCAGCACCAGGGAAGTGAGCAGAGCGGCGCTCATGGCCACCGCAAGTGCGCGAAAGAAGGTGCCGGTCACTCCGGTAATGGAAACCAGCGGTAGAAATACAACTATGGGCGTAAGCGTGGAGCCGATTAACGGAACGGCAATTTCGGAGAGCGCGCTGTGAATCGCTTCCATCCTTCCTTCGCCCGCGTCGCGATGCAGCACCACGTTCTCCACCACGACGATTGCGTCGTCGATGACCAGTCCAACCGCCGCGGCAAGTCCTCCCAGGGTCATCAGGTTGAAGGTCTGGCCCATCAATTTCATCACGATGAACGTGACCAGAATCGTTACCGGGATGACCAGACCGGCGACCAGAGAACTTCCCCAATCGTGCAGAAACAGAATCAGCACAAGCGAAGACAGGACCAGTCCGATCAGGATTGCATCGCGCACGCTCTTAATCGAGTCGCGCACGATGCCGGACTGATCGTAGAAGCTCGTCAGATGGATTCCGGGTGGAAGCGACGCCCGGATTTTATGTACTTCGGCATTGACTTCATCCGCCACGGCCACGGTGTTGCTGTTGGGCTGACGACTGATATTCAGCAGGACCGCCGGCTTTCCTTCCGCACGAATGATCGTATAAACCGGCCGGGTTGAGGGCTCAACGGTGGCAACATCGCCCACGCGCACAGGTATGCCGGCCGGCGTGGTCTTGACCACCACCTGCGCCAGTTCTTCCGGAGTATGCACCTGCCCGCTGACCAGTCCCAGCACAAGCTGGTGATTGCGCTCAAACAAACCCGGCGACTCCACTACATTGGTGGCCTGCACGGCTTTCAAAAGATCATTCACGGTGACCGATGCCGCCACCAGTTTGGCCGGATCAGGAGTGATCTGAAACTCCGGCACCTCGCCGCCCTGAACCACAACTGTGGCAACACCGTTCATGCGGTTCAGGCGGGGCGCAATTTCATACGTCGCCATTTCCCACAGCCGGGTTTGCGGGACCTTATCGGCTGTGAGACTGTACCCAAGGATCGGGAACGATGCGAACGTGAGACGGTGCGTCTCAACCTTCGTGCCGGCCGGCAGTTCCGTTTCCACGCGCGCCAGCGCCGCATTCACCCGCTGCAGCGTCTGGAACATGTCAACATTCCAGTCGAAAAATAGATCCACTTCCGCCGAGCCGCGACTTGTGATGGAGCGGACGGATTCAAGGCCGCGCACGCTGTTCACCGCCTGCTCAACCGGGCGAGTAACTGTGACAAGCATCTGGTCGATCGGCATCACCCCGTTGTCAAGGGCCACGACGATGCGCGGAAAATCAGTGCTGGGAAAAACGGCTACAGGAATGGTGAACGCCAGATACGTGCCCACCAGCGCCGTCACCATGATCAAAAAGATGACAGATTTTGAATTTTGGGCGAACCAGTAGCGCCCTTTATGCGCTTCAGCGGCAATGCCGTTCGCGAGCTTTTGTTCTTCGGCCATCCTCAGTCTTTGTCGCCTTCGTCTTTACGGGCAGCGGACTTCGTCACTTCCGGCACGGGCGACTGAGGCTTCTCAACCGTTACTTTCGTCTTGTCCGGCAGTCCATAGGCGCCTTGCGTAATCACCTGTTCGCCCGGACTGAGCCCTGCCACAATTTGGGTTTCCTGCGGGCCCTGGATTCCCAGCTTTACATCCCGGCTCTGCGCCATCCCCTGCGAATCCACGACCATCACCTGAGCCTTGTCACCGCTGGCGTTCAGCAGAGCTTTGCTGGGAACGACCAGCGCATTGTGAGCTGTTTGCGCAATCATCGAGAGCTGCACGGCCATGCCTGGCCGCAGACCATGCCCGGGGTTCGCGGCCTGCACCCATATTTCGACTGTCGTGCTGTTGGGATCGAGCGCCGGGCTCACTACGGTTACGGTCCCCGCGACCGGCTGGGCCAGCCCCGGCGCGGTGATGGTTGCCTTGTCACCCTTGTGCAGCAGCATCGCATCCGATTGGGCGATATGAGCTTTTGCGATCACCTGCACCGTATCCATTACCGTGAGCAGCGGCGCGGAGGTAGACGCCATTTCTCCGGGATAGAGCGGACGGTCCGTCACCACGCCATTGATCGGGCTGCGAATCTCGGTATAGCTCAGTTGTGCTTCGGAGGCCATCAGCTTGCCCTTCGCTGACGTGAGCTGCCCGCTGGCTGCGTTTAAGGCAGCCTGCTTCCCTACGGCATTCAAAGCGTCCAGGTGCTTCCTGGCCGTATCGTATGCAGTTTTCGCCTGGGCAAGCTGCACCGCGGCCGCGTCCAGGTCCTTGCGCGGCAGCGCCCCTTGTTTGAAGAGATCCTGCCGGCTCGAGTACAGCTTCTGCGCCGCATTCAATTCTTCCCTGCTCGTCTGCACATCGAGTTCCGTTTTCTGCATTTCTTCAGGAACCGTTGCGTTGACGCTGGTGCTGTAAGCTGCCTGCGCCTGTTGGTACGAACCCTGATTGTCAAGAGCAGCCGCCGTGAGATCACGATTCTCAAGCCGCGCCAGCAACTGGCCCTTCCTAACTTTCTGGCCGCGAGTAACGTAGAACTTTTTCACCGGGGCATTGATTTTGGGGGTAATGACCGCCTGAGTTATGGGAAAGATAATGGCTTCCGCGTTCACCACGTGCGCTATATCGCCGACATGTGCGGGAACTGCGTGGACGGAAACTTCAGGCGTAACCGGCTTCTCTGAGCTTCCGCAACCGGCCAGCAGCAGAAACCCGCAAAGCAGGCAAGATGGGGCCAGCATCAGCTTTCGATGGCAGCGCTGGAACATAAAGTCTATCTTCACATTGTACCTGTAAGTGTTTGCAGGTTCGCAAGCGCCGTTCTGTAGCGTACCAGACCATCGCTGTAGGCATTCCGGGCCTGCGTCAGCGTATTTTGGGCATCCACCACCTCCAGCACTGAGGCTTCGCCGCCCTGATAACGGAGCGTTGTCAGTCTCAGGCTTTCCGCCGCCAGGTCAGCGGAGTTCTTCAAGAGCTCCAGTTCATCCCTGGCTGCCGCAGCCTCGTTGTACAAAGTACGCATATCCGCCAGCAGCTTGCGCTGTGTGAAAGACAGCTCACGCTCCGCAAGTTTCTTCTGCAGGTCCGCCTGGATGATCCTGCTGTGGGTGGCCCCCCAGTTCCACAGCGGAATGTTCAGCGTGGCGGACGCGGCATAGCCGAGGTTGCGCGTGCCGTCCGGAGCGTGCACGGCGAACTGCGCGGCATCAATGCCGTAAAAATAATCCAGCGTGAGTGAGGGGAAGTATCCCGCGCGCGCGGACGATAGTTCGTAGCTTGACGCCTTCAACGCCGCCGTCGAAGCTCTTAAATCCGGGTTCCTGGTCTGCGCCATGCGTGCAAACTCATCAAAGCTTTCAAGCGGCGGCGCCATCTCCGAGTCATCGATCACGGTGAAGTTTTCGTTGAAGTTCGGAAACAAAAGAACCGCCAGGTCCAGTCTCGCCTTGTCCATTGCAAGCTTCGCTTCGCGCAGATCGCGTTGCCGGTCATTGAACTGGATCTGCGCCTTGATCACGTCTGAGTGCGCCACCTCGCCGCCATTCTCGAGCTTCTGGCTGAGGTCCAGAAAATGTTGCGCTTCACCCGCCGCCAGTTGCACCGTGGCATACTTACGCTGCGCCGCAATGAATCCGTAATAGTTCTGCACCACGGTCAGAACCAGTCCGCGGGCGGCGATCTCAGCTTTGGCGCGGGCGACTGCTTCCAGCGCGCGCGTCCGGCGAAAATCGGCAAACTGCCCATATCCAAGCGACTCCTCCGCGACACCCTGGCTCAGGTATTCGTGGACGGCATTGTTGGCGATAAAGCGCGGTACCTGCTGGCTGGCCACCTGTCCCACATCTGCGGAGCCCGTTGGAGCCGACGCTGGTTGGGTGTAGATGTACTCGTTGTCGTAGTTCACCTTCGGCAGCAGCGCCGCCCGAGCCTGCACGCTGTCTTCGTGCGCCAGTCCCTGCTGGGTCAGAGCGGTCTGAAACGCGATGCTGTTGGCCCGTGCGCGTTGGATCGCGTCCTGCAAGGTCAGTGTGAGCGGAGCTTGCGTCGGCGCTGCCGCGGCAGGTTGCTGAGCCGCGGCGCACACGCTCCCAAGGCTCAATGCGGTCCCTGCAATCAAAATGGCGAAGTTAGATCTTTTCTGCATCAACAGCGGCCTCCAGATGGTTACGATACCATTTAACGCCCCAATGGAGAGGCAGGGCATTTGCGTGTGGCAAACGAATTCCTGTCCAGGTTTAAAGCTTTGATGCAGTAACGAGGCATCTAAGGAGCAGATGGGGCAGGCCGCCAAAACCGGAACGCCAGGCAGCCGCTTCGTATTGCTGATGCTCCTGATCCTTGTGTGTTTGATTCTGCTGCTGTTCTCGATTCGCCAACATGCGGCCACCCAGCCGAATGAAGGACCGGCTCCAAATCAGAATCTGGAGCATTGATTTGCCCTTTTCGCTCCACACGGATACACTCGCCTGTCTTTTAAACTGCCCATCTTTGGATTCTGCGGAGTCGATATGACATTGGGTCGTAGGCTTTCCATTTCTTCTTGCGTCCTGTTCCTGTTTATTGTTTGCTCGTTCGCAAGCGCACAGAGGCGGCGCCCTGCTGCTCCGCCGAGCGCAGCACCAGAATCGGCTCAACCCGGCGCAACCAAGCCGGCGACTGCTCCCCCGGCTGAACCAAAGCACGCTGTCCCTGAAGCTCCTCCGGTGGTAACGCATCATGAAATCCACGTCGGCGGGAAGACTTTGCGTTACACGGCGACAGCGGGCCTGATGCCACTCACAAACCCGGATACGGGCGAGGTGGAAGCCCATATTTTCTATATGGCGTACACGCTTGACGGGCAGTCTGCGGAAAAAAGGCCGCTGACATTTTCCTTCAACGGCGGCCCTGGTTCGGCTTCGGTGTGGCTGCATCTCGGCGCCATCGGCCCCAAGCGCGTGCGCATGCAGGCGGACGGCATGATGCCGGCGCCGCCTTACCAGCTTGTCGACAACGAATACACCTGGCTCGACCAGACTGATCTCGTTTTCATTGATCCAGTGGGCACGGGCTACAGCCGCGCCGTGAAGCGCGACCAGACCAAGAAGTTCATCGGGCTCAAAGGCGACATAGAATCCGTGGGCGATTTCATCCGGCTCTATCTCGGCCGTTATGATCGCTGGGCCTCACCGCTCTTCATGGTGGGAGAGAGCTACGGAACCACCCGCGCCGCCGGCCTCTCCGGATACCTGTTTGAACATGGCATCGCCTTCAACGGCATCATGCTGATTTCCAGCATCATGAACTTCCAGACCACCGAATTCACAGTCGGCAATGATCTGCCCTATGTGCTGTTCCTGCCTTCGTACGCAGATATTGCCTGGTATCACAAGAAGCTCGGGTCTGAGTTTCCAACTCTCGACAAACTGCACGCCGAAGTGGAAGCCTGGGCGATTGGGCCATATAACGATGCGCTGGCTAAAGGCGACCGGCTTACCCCGCAAGAGCGGGCGGATGTAGCCGATCATCTGGCCCGCTACACCGGTTTGAGCAAACAATACATCGAGCAGCACAATCTGCGCATCACGGAACAGCAGTTCACCACAGAGCTTTTGCGCGACCAGGACAAGATCGTCGGACGTCTGGACGGGCGTTTTACTGGAGACACGCGCGAGAACGGGCCCGGGCCCGCGGCCGGTGGCACCAGTTTCCCGAACTCTGATCCCAGCATGAGCGCCATCCGGCCTCCTTACACCGCGATGTTCAATCAATACGTCCGCACCGAACTGGGCTACAAATCCGACCTTGAGTATTACATCCTGGGCGGAGGCTTTAAGTTTAACGAGTGGGACTGGGGCATCCAGCGCGGCGGCTTTCCCGATACTGCCGAGTCCCTCAAAGATGCATTCGATAAGAACCCGTTCATGAAGCTGTTTATTGCCAATGGCTATTTTGATCTGGCTACACCGTACTTCGGCACGCGGTACACCATCAACCACATGGGTCTCACCGCTGACGAACACAAGCGCATCAGCCTGGGCTATTACCCCGCCGGGCACATGATGTACATCCAGGACAAGTCGCTGGGAGAGCTGAAGAAGGATGTGAGCGGCTTTATCGCGAACGCGCTGAAGTGATCGCCGTCATCGCGCGACATCGCCGTCATCGCCGACATCGGGTTCTGATTACAGAAAGCATCGACTCGACTAGCGGTTTCCTCAATCGCGCGCTGTTCTCCGGGATGCTGCGAAAATCGCCAGCAATTCATTGGCCTCAATCTGGAGCTTAGCAAGCTTTTGCGGGCGAACCAAGCCACTGTCGGCGAGCATCTCGAGCCAAAAAACCGTCTCGTCGGCCTCTTCAATCACCACTCCTATTTTGGCCACAAACTCAGCTTTGGACCGCGATCTTCCAGCTGCACGATAGTTCGCTGCTATACCGGTGGCCGATCTCAAAATCTGTTGACAAATGACATTTGCCTCTCGATTTCTGGGGAGCGCTTGAGACATCCGAATCACGCGTAATGCGAACGCCTTTGTCCTGTCTCGAAGCGCATGATGTTTATCAAGGCTCATCCCGAATACCTTTTGACTGAAGCTCTTGCCTCTTGTTGAGCCAAGGTGCACATCATTTACGATGACGGCGACGTCGCGATGACGTGCGATGACGGCGATCACGTGCGATCACGGCGATTAAGAAGCTCTATCCCTTCCCAAAAGGCTCCTCCAGGCTTGGGCTCTGCGGTGTGAACAGTTCCGCGCCGTTTTCCGTGATGTGCATGTCATCTTCCAGGCGAACGCCGAATTCGCCGCGAATATAGATTCCGGGTTCATCGCTGAAGCACATGTTGGGCGCAAGCGGCATGGTGTCGCCCCGGACCAGGTAAGGCCACTCATGGCCATCCATGCCGATCCCGTGCCCAACGCGATGCGTGAAGTATTTGTAATCGGGCCCGTAACCGGCGTCTGTAATCACTTTTCGTGCCGCCGCGTCCACGGACTCGGCCGGCACTCCAGGTTTTGCGGCAGCGTGTGCCGTTGCCTGCGCGCGATGCACGATGTCCCACACCTTCTTCATCTTGTCGCTGATCTTGTTTGGATTCCCCAGGACGACAGTGCGGCTGATATCGGATTCATAGTCCTCGGCCTTGCAGCCGCCATCCATGAGCAAAATCGTCCCTTCGCGCAAGACCTGCGGTGTTGCTG
>JBLMYN010000416.1:0-3515 GCA_050258305.1 Actinomycetota bacterium | reverse complement strand
TGCCGTTCCACCGGCACGATTTCCGCGAGGTCGAGCGCTTTGGCCAGAATGGGGATGCGCCAGAGTTCTTGCTTTGCCAGCACGGAAGTTCGCCGCGGGATCAGCGGCACCAGCACCGGCGGGTCCAGGTTGGATACGTGATTCGACATGAAGATGTAGGTCCCCGCCGGATCGATCTTGTCCAGCCCCACAAGTTTGATCTTTGCGCCCGCGATACGCGGCGCAAGGTGCGCGAACCCCATCCCAACGAAGTAGAGAAAGCTAACGTTGCGGGTGATAAACGTCCAGGGAAAGGTAATCAGGGCGGCCGGCGGCACCAGCACCACGAGAAAGAGCAGCGCCAGGATGGTTCGGAGGGCGCCGATCGCCGTTCGAATCATGCGCGCGCGGCTCCGCGCAACTCCTCCAGCTTGCGCGGAAGCTTTTCATAAATTCCGCCGAAGCCGCCGTTGGAAAGAATCGCCACCACGTCTCCGCTCTGCAATTCCGGCCCAATTGCCTCGACAATGGCGTCCGCATCGGGGAACTCGCGCGCGCGTTTGCTGTTCTTTTTCACTCCGTTCACAACAGATGATGTCGCGAGGCGCTCGTTTTCCGGGACAGCTTCAGGCTTGAAGATGCTGGTGATCACGATCTCATCCGCCAGGGAAAGGCTCGCGATGAGATCTTTTTGCAGCACCTTTCTGCGCAGCGTGTTCGATCGCGGCTCAAAGATAGCCCACAACCTTGCCGAAGGATACCGCGTGCGCAGGGCTTTCAAGGTGGCTGCGATGGCCGTGGGATGATGCGCAAAATCGTCGATCATGGTGATGCCGTCGATCTCAGCCTTGATCTCCAGCCGCCGTTTCACGCTCTTGAATAGCCTGAGAGCCTCGGCAATCACGGCCGGTTCAATGCCGTAATGCGAAGCCATGGCCGCGGCGGCAGTGGCATTCAGTACGTTGTGCTCGCCCGCGAGCGCGAAATCAAAACTGCACCACGGCTGTCCCTCGCGCAGCACCTGCCATGTGGTGCGGTCCGCCGCAAACTCCAGGTCGGTGATCCGCCAGAATGAATCTTCGCGCAAGCCGTAGCGCTCCACAGGCGTGAACGCCCTGGTCAGGCACTCGTCCACGTTCGCGTCGGCATCGTAAGCAATGATTTTGCCCTTGCCAGGGACCAGGTTGACCAGCCGCTTGAAAGCGGTCTTGACCGCATCGAGGTCCTTGTAAATATCCGCATGATCGAATTCGACAGAAGTAAGAATGATGGCTTGCGGGAAGTAATGAAGAAACTTGGGTCCTTTATCGAAGAATGCCGTATCGTACTCGTCGCCTTCCAGGATGAAGTGTTTGCCCTGGCGTAAAGCGAAACTGCTGCCGAAATTTTCCGCGATCCCGCCGATCAGGAATGACGGGTCTTTGCCCGCGTGCTGGAAAATCCACGCCAGCATGGAGGTGGTGGTGGTCTTTCCGTGGGTTCCGGCGATCACGATCGGTTCGCGCGTGCGCAGAAAGAAGTCGTAAAGCGTGTCCGGCATCGAGCGGAAAGGTATGCGCTGATCGAGCACATGTTCCAGCTCGACGTTGCCGCGCGAAATGGCATTCCCTACCACCACCCAGTCCGGACGCGGCTTGAGATTGGCTTCTGCATAAGGCTGCGCGACGGGAATGGCCATTGCGGCGAGAAAATCCGACATGGGCGGATACGCTGCCGCATCCGATCCCGTGACTTTCAATCCTCTCTGCTTCAGCAGCCCGGCCAGTGAAGCCATGGCTGTGCCGCAAATTCCAATGATGTGTACGTGCTGCTGGTCCATTGGATTCAGATTAACGGATAATTGTGGCAGCTTCCAATATCTTCAGGGCTACGCCTCCATCACCGGCTGATATTTCCACCTCCACCCCGATCGGCAGCGTGATGTTGTTGCCGGAGACATGACCGGATTTCAATCCGAACACGATGGGAACATGGTAGTCGCGCAGCACACGCAGGATTACGTCGCGCACTGTATAACTCTCGGCCTGGGGCGGCCGGCAATCCAGCATCTCGCCGAAAACAAAGCCACGCGCGCCTCTGAGCTTGCCGGCCAGATGCAACTGCATCAGCATGCGGTCAATGCGGAAAGGCTTTTCGGCAACGTCTTCAATAAAACAAATCTTGCCCTCGGTTTGAATTTCGAATGGCGTGCCCAGCGATGCCGCGAGCATCGAGAGACAACCACCGTAGAGCCGGCCCCGCGCGCGACCGGCGCGCAGTACTTCAACATTCGCAGTCGAAATCTCCCAGGCGGCGGCGCCGCCGAATGCGCTGCTCCAACTGGCACTGTCGAAGCTGCCATCAGCAATGTCTTTGGCCACCATGGGCCCATGAAACGTCACCAGACCCGTGCGGTCGGTAATGGCCGTAAGCAGCGAAGTAATGACACTGCATCCCAGAAGGATCGTCGCATGCTGCAAAAACAGTTCGAAGTCCATCTTTTCCAGCAAATAATTACTACCGTAGCCGCCACGAACACAGATCAGCGCGGCGACATCGTCGCGGAGCAGCAGAGTCTTGAGTTCGTTCAGCCTGCGGTCCGCGGCGCCGGCGAAGTAGAGATCGCGAGCGAATATCTCAGGAGAATAGACCGGTTCATAACCCATCTGGCGAAGGCGTTCACAGCCGCGCTCGAAAGCATCGCGATTGAAACTGCTTGCCGGCGCCAGCAGACCAACTTTCTGGCCCGGCTGCAGCGCCGGCGGGTTGATGGTTTTCATCTTAGACAAAGAATGCACCGTGGCAGATGAGTTGAGCCGGCCCGCGCAGAAAGAGCGTATCGCCTTCGCAGCGCACGATCTGCGAACCTCCCGCAGCGTTCACCACAACCGGCGACTTCACACGGCCGCCGGCGATCGCCGCTGCCGCTGCCGCGCATGATCCGGTGCCCGAAGACATTGTCTCCCCCGCTCCGCGTTCGAAGAAGCGGGCCTCGATGGCGCCGGAGTCGATCACCCGCACGAATTCCACATTCACACCTTCTTTAAATGCTGGCTGCTTCTGGATGGCGGCCGCTTCCGCCTGCCAGGCCGAAGAAAAGCTATCCACAAAAATCACGTAATGCGGATTGCCCATGGAAACCGGAGTGCCGCTCACTTCGCCGTTCCCCGACTTCAGCGCAAACGGCCGGCCTACCTCCGGCTGTCCCATCGCGGTTTCAAACTCGAATGTCATATCATTGTGGGATATCAGCTCGCACTGTTTAATTCCCGCTCCGGTTTTGATCCTGAGATGCCGGGACCCTTGCTTCGCGGCCATGTATGCGGCGACGCACCGCGTGCCGTTGCCTGAGATTTCCGCTTCGCTGCCATCGGCATTAATGAGGCGAATACTGGCATCAATGTCGTGCGCCGCCATCAGCCACTCCACGCCGTCTGCGCCGACCCCGTTGTGCCGGTCGCAGACCCGGCGGGTGAAAGCGTGAATATCCTGCGGCGCATATTGCGCTTCCATGATCAGGAAGTCGTTGCCGCATGCGGAAGCCTTGGTAAAAGGAA
>JBLMYN010000415.1:0-17064 GCA_050258305.1 Actinomycetota bacterium | reverse complement strand
TTGATTCATCTTTCAATTGGCTGCCTAACAGCGGCTCGCAAACGGTGATTTTCCTGATTGGGGCAAAGGCCGGGATCAGGCGTGAACACTTTGGTCTCTTTGCCAAAGTTCGGCCAGGATTTGTCAGCACGGCCCACAACCTTCAGGGTTCAACGTTCAACGTGGATACAGGCCAGGCCACGGCTCGCATTGGCCGGATAACAGAGCGCGCTCTCGACCTGGGCGGGGTTGCGGAGTACTACCCATCGGCTCATTGGCTGGTGCGTTGGGACATGGGCGACACCATGGTGTCTGAGGCGCGGACTGAATTCAGCTTCATCGGGACCAATGCTCCTGCAAACCTGTCCGTTACTCGTGGCATCACCAGCCACTTCCAATTCAGTACGAGTGTTCACTACCGTTTCTGAGGAATAACTGTTCGGTAAGGCCCGGCCCCTTGGAAATTTTGAAAGGGGCGGGCCGGATGCCTGCCGCTCGACTCACTCTGGGACCTTCTAGGATTAGCTCCTCAATCTCCGCTTGGCCCGTGCCTTTAACTGTACATGAGCACGACGCAACCAAAGTCCGTCGCACTTGAATAGACGCGACTCGCTCACCTTCTCACGGACCAGTACCACGTTGACCAGCAGCCCGGCCGCAAGAATCCGCCCCGCTGCATCTTGCGAACGTCAATTTGCCTGCAGCTCGCTGTTGCGTCCCTTCCACCCCGATGCCTGCTGCCCCTTCCGCCCATTATTCCGCTCCAGCCACACGAAAACACCAAAAATCAAAGCCATTCCAATCTGCCAAATCAAAACCATTGAGGCATCCGAATCGCCTCCGTAAACCCTCAATGAAAAATGCAGGCGAATTTTCGTAAACAGGCCGCCCGCTGCACGGCCAAACGCTCCCAAGAAACCACCACCAAGAGCGCCGAAAAAAGACATTAAAACAGCCCCGCCCCGCAGTTCCAGCCCCGGAGCGAGCACCCACGACCAGGCAAGCAGCAGAACGAAAGCACCAACAAAGCCTCCAGCAAAGAACGCTGCCGGTTCAACTGGCGAGAGGCCTGTCGAGAATCGAGGCCAAGCAAAGTACATAGACGCGGCCGCAAAAACCGATAGCACCCAGGCCAACGGCGAAACCATGATAAAGACGCTGGTCTTCAAAATGGAATGGCGACCAAAGAAGCTGAACAGGCAGATGACAATTAAGGCCGGAAAGACAGCCGCAGCCACAAATGTGCCAAGCTTGTCACCGAGCGAATGAAGATTCACAAAAAGCGGAACCAAAGCTGAAAGAAAACCGGCAATCGGAAACACCGCCAACGACCAGCCCTGCTTCTGAGATTCGGTCATGGATCTCCCAATATCGCCGCGAGGCACAGCCGATGTACCCCTGCTCTTATCCGAAATCATAAGGCAAGTTTGCTCTTTTCAGCAGAGCCTCTCAATATTGGGCCAACAAAAAATCCCGCCACTCCTGGCGGGACTTCCATTTTGCTGCCGTGCCGACTACTGCGCAGCGGTCGCCACCGTTTCGGCGTCTTGTAATTTCCGGTTTTCCATTCTGACAACTCAGGCTCAATCGTAAAGCTTATTTCGGGTTCAACATCGAAACTCAGGAGTGTCCGATCCGTTGGGGGAGGGTTCCTGCCGCCCGCCTGAGCCATTGTTCTGAATGCGTATCACCCCTGTTCTAGGCGGGTTCTGAGGCGGTGGTGAACCGGCCTGATGCCGGAGAAGTCACTTCATCATTGAGGTATGGTGATGAGAGGAGATATTTGGTAGCGCTACCGGGAATCGAACCCGGGTTTTAAGATTGAGAATCTCACGTCCTAACCCCTAGACGATAGCGCCACATGTCGGAAAAAGCTGGCGGGGACGACGAGACTCGAACTCGCGACCTCTGCCGTGACAGGGCAGCGTTCTAACCAACTGAACTACGTCCCCAGCTTTGTGAAACCCGCACGATTGCGGCCTTTTGGAGAGCAGGCACGAATGTCCCGCCGGCCTCCCAGGCCATGGCGAACGCGGAGCATCTGTCCATCTTCCGCAAATCACGCCCCGCAAATTAATAATAACAGAGAGCTTTCAAACCGTCAGCCCACTCGTGGAATTGCCCGCTGCGCAGGGAGCATTCAGCACCCGAAGCGGCAAAACCGCACGCTGATTGACGCACAGAATTGGTCAGGAGCCGCAATCACAAAAGCCGCCGCCATGAAAGCCTTACATCAACAGCAACAGTCTCCCGCGAAAAGCCGCTTCGTTCTTGCCGCCATGGACTGATTGGGGTTATCTTGAAGGCAGACGACGGAGGGCTGCTGTGAAGACAGTTGGCGGCCAGCTAGGCATGTTGTTTACAGGCCTCCTGCTGACTGTTGCCTCCGGTGTACCTTCCACTTTTCAGTCTGCTCCGCGCACAGCCAGCCGCTCCGCTGCCGCAATCCAGGGCGCCAAAAATCAACATGCAAAGACAGCTGAGACAGACTCCGCAGCCGGACCGTTCGATCTGCTCCTGAACGACATCGATCAGGACCACGATGCGGAGTCGCGGCTGCGCCGGTGCGTTGATCTGGGAAACAACGGGAACGCGCCTGCGGAGATCAGGAAGTCGGCGCTGCAGAAGGCCGGGCAACTCCTGAATGCGAAGGGCGCGGCTCTTGCCGACGTGAGGAGCGCTGAAGAAGGTTCACGCAACGCTTCACCAGATTGGGCAAAAGTAGAAGCCATGCTGCAGGGGGCTCTCACTGCCTTTCCCGCCCCGGAGATACGAGGAGCGGCGGGGAATCTGCTGCTGTTGCACGCTGAGGAAGAGATTGCCGGCGGAGATCTGCCCGCTGTAGGAACGCTCATTGGCCGGGCGCAGGAGCTCGGCGCAGATGGAGCGGCGATCCAGCACGCCCGGGCGCACCTTGATGAAAAGCAACATTCATGGGGTGGCAAGGCCTCGGCGGCAATCCGGAAGACGGTTGGAACCGCCTGGGACTGGACATGGGCTCATTTGTGGGCACTGGCGGGAATCCTCGTCGCCATGTGGCTCTTCTTCAAACTGCGAGGAAACAAGAAGGATTTCCAGGTCGAGCAGTTCTTCGTCGTGGAGCAGCTTGCGGCTGACGCGTAAGACAAGATTTATCCCGGGTTGACAGCGCGGCTGCTAAAAGAGATGAGGCGAGTGAAGCAAATCCACCAGGGCGTCTCGCAGAAAGCGCTGGACGAGGTTTCTGACCCGCTTGGGAATTCAGTGCCCATCAACTTCACGGAGTATGAGCCGGATCTGACCAGCAAGATAGAGCAGACTCCGGAAATCTCTGTGGGAGCGGTAAAGCTGCCTGTCATGTCCTATTTGGCGATCGTGCTGCGCGTCAACACCCGGCGGGTGCGCACTTATTATGAAGAGTTCAACCGGGGAAGCGGTACTTACCTCCGCCTTATGGCGGAGATGCCCGGCGGCTGTTCACTGGTAGTGCAAGCCCGATATGAGGAGGGCGCGCCGCAGGCCGCATCCCAGGCCACATCCCAGGGACCGCCTCCGGGGTTCTGGCGCTCACTGCTCTTCGGCAACAACCATCAGGCGGTATCGGTTGCCGCCGATCCCCCGCAGACGCAGCCATCGAAAGCCGACGTGCTGGACCGGCTGATCACGGAACTGGCCTGCGAAATACGGTTCAGCTGGATCAAAGATGAGGACACCAGCGAGCGGGACCATGCCTATTCACGAACAGGCAAGGTTTACCGCCAATTCACCATGGGACTCGACGCGCAGCATCACGCGGCGCAGATCTTGCAAACCGCCAGGGGCAATACCACGCGGATGGCAACTGCGGAACAGAAACTGAAAGAAGCGCGGGTCCATTACGACCAGGTGGTCGCGGCGCAGCACGACCACGCAGCCGCCTACTTCTGCCGCGCGGGTATTTCTCTGCAGGAGTCGCAGATCGTCAAGCGCAGCCCTGAATACCGGCCGGACACCCCGCAAACGGCGGAAGAGTTCCTTCTGCCGCGGCCGAGGACAACCATCGACGATGCCATCGACGATTATCGCGTGTCCGCGCGGCTGGGGCGCGGCCATTTGCGGGGCCTGAGCTACTTCAACCTGGCCAACATCTTTTACCGAATTCATCGTTGTGATGCCTATGAGCAGGCGCTCGATTACGCGGACAGGGCCGAGGAGGCGTTCAAAGGACAAGCCGAGAACGGCGACAGCGAAGCACGCGAGTTACGCCGCCGTGTCTGGCTGCTGAAAATCTCAATCCTGGCGGACAGGGCTCCCGCTTGCGCCTTATCGTCCTTTAAACGAGGAACTCCAGAAGGCGAGATCCGCCAGATCCTTTCAAAGTATGAGCAGGAAGATCCTGCTCCCGCGGTGAGCGAGTACTGGCGGATCAGGGCCAAGCTGGAAACCATCGCTGCATGGGAGTTCGTGGAAACCCCAGGGGTGGGAATCACCGCTGGGAAACTTGAGGATGCGCACCGCAGCTTGAACAATGCCAGGACCTATGCCTTGCGGGCTATCGAAATAGATCCGGAGGTGGCTGAAAACCACAACGCCCTTGGCGGAGCACTCTCTGGGTTGTTGCATTTCCTCGAAAAGATGAATCGAGCTAATACACCGGAATACGCGGAGTGCCGGCGGGCCACAATGGCGGCTTACGACCGCGCCTGCGCACTTTCCGTTTACGAGTTCTTCTTTTACAACCGGGCAATGGCCAGAGACTTCATGGGAGGAAGCGCAACGGAGACCAGCAACGATTTTCGAAGGGCCTGCGCGACCATCGCCAACAGCCAGCGCAGCTCGGCAGCATTGCTCGAATACAGCAGCTTCCTGGCAAAAGAAAAGCTGCCATTGGCAGCCGAGTTCCATCGCCTGGCCGCAGGCGATACGAACTTCTCTGATGCTCAGAAAGAATTACCGCAGCAGCCCGAAGCGGCGCGCGCAAGTGACTAGAGCTCGAAAGGAAGAAACGTCATGGCAGAGAAACACGATATTGTTATCCAAATGCTGAAGATAGTTGATGAAACCAGGAAAAAGACCAGGCCCCCTCTTGGCAGAAATCCTGGTGAACCTGCGGAGAGACCTCCGGTGGGAAAGGCGATGTGGCGTCCTCCGATTGGACTGCAGAAATCAGCTCCCGGCAGACCGCCGGTCGGCGCATCCTCCGTTGGGAAATTACTGCGAACGCAAACCGAGTTAGCGTCGTTTTCGCGCGAGGTTAACCGGCGATTTGGAGTAAAGGTGGCTGTATCACGGTCCACGAAATTGAGCGATCTGGCTTCAACGATTCACTCGATGATGGATATAGGCGACAAATGAGTATCGTGCAATAGGTCTCCATCGACTCCTGACAGAGCATTCTCCGCAACCGCGGACTCAGGGTCCGGGCAAGGGCGGTTCCTGTTTGTTCGTTTCCGAACAGCAACGTTCACCAGCGCACACCACTCAAAAGCCACTTGCAGGCATATCATTCTGAAATGCCTGATTTTGCAAGAGCTTAATTGGTCTTCGATTTCGGCACTGAACCTGCTCGTGTTTTGCCTTTAATCCTGTAAGTCATTGAGCATTCTTATGAATCTGCTGAATCACCTGAAGTTCGCCCTTCGAGTCCTGCGCAAATCGCCCGGATTCACTGCCACGGCGGTCCTGATGCTCGCGCTCGGCATTGGCGCCAGCACGGCAATTTTTTCCATCGTCGAAGGCGTATTGCTTCGCCCGCTTCCCTTTCCCGAATCCAACCGGCTGGTAGCGCTGGGCGACATTCTTGAGAGCGCATCCCCGGGCAATGATGGTGGCATCAGCGTCACCGCGCCTGACGTGCTGGCTTACACCGGCGGGACTCACAGTTTTGAGAGTCTCGGCGGATACCAGCAGACTACATACGAGCTGACCGGCGTGGGAGAGCCGGCGGTGATCAACGCAGCACGCCTCACCGCGGGTGTTTTTCCCAGCCTGGCGGTGGCGCCGCTC
This sequence comes from Actinomycetota bacterium, assembly GCA_050258305.1. GTDB lineage: Bacteria > Acidobacteriota > Terriglobia > Terriglobales > Acidobacteriaceae > Angelobacter. The sequence continues at coordinate 11,121 of JBLMYN010000415.1, read as the reverse complement.
ATGGGCCGGGTGTTCACGCAGCAGGACGACGAACAGAAACAGCAACTGGCGGTATTGAGCTATGCCACATGGCAGAGCCGCTTTCACGGCAATCCGCAGGTGCTGGGAAGCAAGATTCTGCTCGACCGCAAACCTTACGTCGTGATCGGCGTGATGCCGCGAAATTTTGAGTTCCCACTGCTGCCCGGTCAACTGAACCGCACCGAGCTTTGGGTTCCCATGAGCTTTACTCATGATGAACTCACCATTGGGGCAGCGTCGTGGGCTTTTCAGATGGTAGGCAGGCTCAAGCCGGGGGTTTCAGCGCAGCAGGCACAGGCTGACGCTGAGAGTGTGGCCCAGGCAACCATGCGGAGCTATCCCTCATTCATGTCCAGCATACGCATCAGCGCGGTAGCTCGCTCTCTGCAGGAAGATACGGTCCAGCAGGCCCGTCCCCTGATCCGCACTCTGTTCCTGGCTGTGCTTGTCGTGCTGCTGATTGCCTGCGCCAATCTTGCCGGCCTGCTGCTGATCCGGGCGATCCGCCGGCGGCGCGAAATGGCTGTGCGGCTCGCGTTGGGAGCGCGCGCGTCCGCTCTGCTGGGCCAGGCCATCATGGAAGGGCTGGTCCTCAGCGTTGGCGGCAGCGTTCTCGGCCTGGCATTGGCAGCGAACGCATTGCAGGTGGGCAGGAGTCTGTTACCGGAAACCTTGCCTCTCATCAGCCAGATTCGTCTCGACTGGAAGGTTGCGCTGTTTGCGCTTTTGCTGGGTGTGGTCACCGGAGTTGTCAGCGCACTTGCTCCCGCTTTCGCGGCCATTCACACCAGCCTCAGCCAGGACCTGAAAGAAGGTGGACGCACCGGCAGCAGCGGTACCGGCCATGCGCGCCTGCGGTCTGCGCTCGTGGTCGCGGAAATTGCGGTGGCCATGATGCTGGTCAGCGCGTCCGGTTTGCTGCTGCGCAGCTTCCAGAAAATGCGCGCGGTCGACCTGGGCTTCCGCCCCGATCACACGTTAACGGCGGGGTATTCCCTGCCCGTGAACCAATATGCGACGCAGCCTGCCGTGGATGAATTCAACAAGCAGCTTCTGGCCCGCTTACAGCACCTTCCCGGTGTCACCGCCGTGGGAATGACTTCACTTTTGCCCGAGGGAGGCAGCAACACAAACCAGGCATTCGTGGTGGACGGCTACGTTCCTCCCAAAGGCGCCGGTCTGGACCTCGCCTGGGTATCGCAGGTAATGGGCAATTATTTCCAGGCGATGGGCATCGCTCTGCGGCGTGGCCGGACGTTCAATGACGCAGATAACGCTCACTCCCAGCTTGTGGTCATCGTCAACCATAAGCTCGCGGAACGTTACTGGCCCGGGCAGGATCCCATCGGCAAGCGTATCCGCTGGGGGTTGCAGGAAACCCCCACGCCATGGCTGACCGTGGTGGGTGAAGTGGATGATGTGAAACAGGGTGCCCCCGACCAGGAGACGAAGGAGCAGGCGTACGAACCGGCGCAGCAGGCGCTGGCGTCATATGGCTCACTGGCGGCCTCCGCCTCGGCCGCGTTTGCCTTGTCCGGCAACAGCGGATTCATCGTATTGCGTACGGCGCTTCCGCCGAAGAATATGCAGAATACGATGCTCTCCACCGTGCACTCCATAGATAGCCAGCTTCCGATCACGCAGATGCAGACCATGGAGCACGCCGTCTCCGCCACTGAAGCGCCGCGCCGCTTCAATACCGGACTGATTACGGCCTTTGCCATCGCGGGTGTTCTTCTGGCGCTGCTGGGAATCTACAGCATCATCGCGTTCACGGCCGCATTACGCAAACAGGAGATGGCAATCCGTCTGGCGCTCGGTTCGCAACGCTCGGGAATCCTGCGCCTGATGGTCGGGGCAGGCGCCAGGCTGGCGATTGCCGGATGCGCTCTGGGCGTCGCGGGTGCGTTGTTCACTTCGCGGCTGCTGCGGGCATTTCTCTTTGGCGTGAGCCCGTTCGATCCGCTGGTGCTCGCGCTGGCGGCTGTGTTCGTGCTGCTGCTGGCAATGATCGTATCGTTGCTTCCGGCGCGCCGCGCGGCTTCCACAAATCCCATGCAGGCGCTGAGAGCCGAGTAAAGGTGAGGCGGCGGAATCTGTTCTCCTGAAACAACGTGCGCACAGCGACCGCTTGCGAGAATCGCGCAAACTGCAGCGGTCCCCCGGATGCGGAACTCCGGCTTGCTGTTTCGATCCGGTGCACGAGAACGCGCAGACAGCCTCACGCGCCGGGAACGAAGATCTTGACGATATAAAAAGCCACGGCGGCGACCAGGGCCGAAGCCGGGATGGTGAGGACCCAGGCCCAGATGATGCGCTCGGCCACGCCCCAGCGTACGGCGGAGAGGCGGCCCGTGGAGCCGACACCCACGATGGCTCCGGTGATGGTATGCGTGGTGCTCACCGGGATACCGTGGTAGGCAAGAAAAAAGAGAGTGGTCGCGCCCGCGGCTTCAGCACAGAATCCGCCCACCGGTTTGAGCTTGGTGATCTTTGAGCCCATGGTGTGCACAATGCGCCATCCGCCGAAGTACGTCCCCAGTCCCATGGCCGCGTTTGCGCCGAGAATGATGTACCACTTGTAAGGCCCCCAGCCGCGGGCAAACTGTGCCGGAGTCATATAACCCGCCGCGAGCAGCGCTCCGGCCACAATGCCCATGGTCTTCTGCGCGTCACTGCCGCCGTGGCCAAGACTGTAGGCCGCCGCGGAGAAGATTTGCAGCCGCCGAAAAAGCTTGTCAACGCTGCGAGGAGCGCTGCGCTGAAAAATCCAGGAGACGGCAATCATCAGGATCAGCCCGATAATCAGTCCAATCACAGGCGCGAGCACGATGAAAATCAGGGTTGACATCCACTTCTCGCCCAGGCCCGGTACGGTGCCGATGAGCGGCCAGTGCAGCTTGGGTTCGCGGATGAGAACGCCCCAGCCGGCGCGCGCAATGCCCGCTCCCGCAAGGCCTCCGATGAGCGCGTGGGAAGAAGAGGTCGGGAGGCCCCACAACCAGGTGAGAATGTCCCAGATGATGGCCCCGGCGAGAGCGCAGAGAATCACATATTGCGTTACTTCGGCGGGGTCCACCAGTCCGCCGCTGATGGTTTTTGCCACCGCAATGCCAAACACAAATGCCGCAATGAAATTGAAAGCCGCGGCCCAGATCACGGCAAGCCGGGGAGAAAGCACGCGGGTGGAGACCACGGTGGCGATACTATTGGCGGCGTCGTGAAAACCATTGAGGAAATCAAAGCAGAACGCAATAGCGATGGTGATGACAACCAGCAGTAGGCTTGTGTGCACCTGGGCTCGCCCTCAGAAAATTGGATTCTCACGCATGCTTGTGAATCAGGCGCTCTTCAGCACCACGGCCTCCAGAACGTTGGCGGCGTCTTCCGCCTTGTCGGTGGCAGATTCCAGGACTTCATACAGTTCTTTGAGCTTGATCAGTGAAATGGGATCTCTTTCTTTTTCGAAGAGCAGGGCGATGGCGGCCCGCGCAATCTGGTCCGCTTCATTTTCCAGGCGGTTGATTTCCACACAGTTCTGCAAAACCTGCTCGTTCTTCTTTTCCAGCTTGCTCATGGCCTCGGTAAGCTGATCGCACTGTTTGACCACGACCTCAGCCAGAAGAGAGGCGGCTTCAGGCGCGGTGCTGATCTTGTACATCACCAGGCGGACGCCGGCAGCGTAGACAAAATCCAGCACATCATCGAGAGATGAGGCCAGGCGATGAATATCCTCGCGGTCGAAAGGCGTAATGAAGGTCTGGTTCAGCTTGGTGAGAACGTTGTGGGTCATTTCGTCGCCGCGATGTTCAATGCTCTTCAGTTGCTGCACGCGGGCGTCGATATCCTTGAAATCGTCGAGAGTCTGCTTAAGCAGCCGGGCGCCGTCACCGAGATTGCCGGCCATCTCTGCGAAAAGATCAAAGAACCTGGTGTCACGGGGCATGAAACGGACCATGTTATGGAGCGCTCCTTCTCCTCCGGTGCTCTGCCGGCTTTAACTTCGCGTTAACAAACCTAGAACTATCGCATGCGAGGTGTGATGGGGTCAAACCGCCCGGGCCGAGCGGGTACCTGGACGGCGGAAAAGGCGCTTGAACGCGCGGAATACCCATCGTATGGCAACGATGACAGCAAGAAGCAGGACGGCTACAATCACGGCCGTAATGATCGGGTGCTGCGTGGCCAGCCAGGTAAGACAAACCGCCAGCGCGTCTTCACCCAGGCTCAGGGCCATGTTGGAAAAGGGCTCCGGCGAGGGCGTAATCGCCGAGCGAACCGCCATCTTGCCACCGTGGGCGGCAAGCGCGATCGAGGCGCCGAGGAGCGTGGCCAGAAGCTGCGTCGTGGGAGAAAGATTTTGTGTCGCACCGTAGGCGAGCAGCGCAGCAACAGGGACGCGGATGAATGTGTGCAGCGCGTTCCAGAGGAGGTCGAAGAGAGGGATTTTGTCGGCGAAGAATTCTGCCGTGAACAGAGCGCCGGCGGCGATGATTACCGGCCAGGAGTTGAGGGTGTGCAGAGCAGGAGGAAGCTGGAAAAGCCCCAGGCGCGACAGGATACCGAGAGTCGCAACGGTAGCGTAAACGTTCAGTCCGGAAGCAAAGCTTGCCCCGGCGACGATCGCCAGAATTTCCCCCTGCTGGATTAAGCCCATGGCACAAAAGTAAAGGCCGCCAGAGAGGCGGCCCGGAAATTATTCTTCAGAGTTCGCTACAAACCTACAAAGTACTCTCAATCTCAAACCCCCAGGCTTCCAAAAGGGGTTCAGGGATGTACTTGCTGTTCTTGTTGCGCCGCGCCCATTCGCGGAGGCGGGTGGAGCGAATGTACTGATCAGGCGTAAGCTTGAACTCCTTCACAGCCTGTTCAAATGAGGTCACGACCGGAACCACCGGCCCGATCGGCTCAGGCTTTCCCCAGTTCGGATTTCCGCGTCTCCTTGCCATAGTTGTACCGTCCTGCCTTTGGATAGAAAAGTGCGTGCTAAAACTTATGTGTTGGATTCCCGACAGCAGCCTTAGGTTTCAGTTGTGACCGAAATATTACGGGACCGATCTGCTACAGAGAGAGCTGCAAACTACCGCCAAAACTCCTCATCATAACAGAACCAGCCTCCGCCTGCAACGCTCCTGGCTCCTTTTGACACCGTTTCTCTCAGTATTTCTGTGATTTTTTGCGATTAGCACGACCAAACCGGCCCCTCAGGACATATAAAATATTGTCCTTGCGTACATGTCCTAGTGGCCCGACTGCACCCACCTTCCCCATTTTTCGTCGCCCTCACCTCCGCCAAGGAATCACCATCAACTGTGATGTCGCCCGGCAGACCACGCTCTCCTTATGGTCGAACACCACCGCCTCGCAGAACAGAATCATCTTGCCGGCCTTCACACAGTGGCCTTCTGCCCGGAAGCGCCCTTCAAGCAAAGGTTTCAGATATGCGAGTTGCAGATTGATTGTAGTGGCGTAATTCTCAGGGAATACATGCGACACGCCCGCCACGGCGCACGCCGAGTCGGCAATCGACGCCAGCACTCCTCCGTGGACCACCGCATGCTGCATAAGGTCAGGCCGCACCTGCGCCTCGAAGACTGCCCGTCCCGGCGCCACTTCTTTCAGTTCCAGGCCCAGCGTGCGCCAGTACGGAACTGCTTCCGTCATCACCGCTTTGAGCTCTTGCAAAAGATTGTCAGATTTCACTCGCCTTCCAGCCTCCACTTTTCTCCCAAATGGACTTCGGCCCAAACGCGGAAATTTCCTTTTCTTCCAAACTATCACCCACCGGCAATGATATGGACCGTTGCTTCTCTGATACCATTTTTGACGTCGAAAAATCATACCGTTGGGAGGCATTATGGTCTCGCGTGTGCCCGCAATCGCAGCCCTGGTCCTCACTCTTCTTATTGCAACCACAATTCATGCGCAAAACGGCAGTCCTGCTGACCCGCCCGTCAATATCGCTCAGGGCAATATCGGTCAGGCTGATTTCGTTCCGGCGCATCCTTTTTTTGGCAACAGCCTCGGCTCCGGCAAGAGCTCCGGGTTTGGCGATCCCTTCGCCTTCGGTCCCGCAATCCCCATTCCTGCGTTCCAGGCCTCATCAGCCTCGTCCCCCGCAGACAACAATCATAGCCATCCTGCCGCGGAGCTTTTTTTCGGTTACTCCTATATCCGCTTCAGAGCCCCCACGGCTTTCGGCACTGACAATTCTGATCTTCACGGCGGCACCGCTTCCTTTGCGGGCAACGTGAAGCGCTGGTTCGGTCTGGTCGGAGATTTCGGTGGCTACAAGGTCACCGATCCGTCGCGCACCAGCGCCACCTTTTATACCTTCCTGTTCGGACCAAGATTTTCGCTCCGCGGCCATCGCTGGACTCCCTTTGCCCAGTTCCTCTTCGGCGACGCGTATACCAAGGTGGACGTCTCAACCCCGTCCCCCGGCTTCTTCACCGCAGCATCCTTTCATGCGAATGCTTTTGCCACAGCCATGGGCGGAGGGCTGGACCTCGCGCTCAGCAAACGGATCGCCTGGCGCGTGGTTCAGGCGGAGTACCTCCTCACCAAGTTTCAGGACGGCAACAACAATCGCCAAAACAACATTCGCCTGGCTACCGGACTGGTCTTGCGCTTCGGCGGCGGGCCTCCTCCGCCGCCACCCAATCATCCCCCGACCATCAGCGTGAGCGCCAATCCCTCCACGCTCACCGTGGGTGACACTGCTGTGATTCAGGCCCAGGCGAGCGATCCAGATAATGACCCGCTGACCTATACATGGACTTCCACCTGCGGGACAGTCGAAGGCAGCGGAGCTGAAGTTCGCCTTAACTCAGCCAGTCTGGCCCTCGGAACCTGCACTGTGACCTCGAAGGTCGATGACGGCCGCGGCGGGACGGCCACGGCTTCCACCAATATCACCATTCAGGCCAAACCCAATCATCCGCCGACCGTGAGTTGCGCGGCATCGCCGGCGTCCGTCACCGTTGGCCAGGCCGTGAATCTCAGCGCCACAGGCAGTGATCCGGATCATGACCAGCTCACTTACACCTGGAACTCAACCGGCGGCAAGATCAGCGGTTCAGGCGCGCAGGCGCAGCTCGATACCACAGGTCTCAAGCCCGGCCATTACACCGTGAACTGCCAGGCCAATGACGGCAAGGGCGGCACGGCGGAAGGTCATGCTGACATCGATGTTCAGGCGCCAGTCGAGCAGAAGAGGCTGGAGACCCGGCTGTCACTCCACAGCATTTACTTCCCCACGGCGCAGCCCACGGTCGCCAACCCCATGGGAGGACTGCTGCTCAGCCAGCAACGGACCCTGAGAACGCTGGCCGAAGACTTCAACAAGTATCTTGCCTTCCGGCCGGATGCTCATCTTATTCTGCAGGGACATGCCGACCCGCGCGGCGGCGTCGCTTACAACAAAGCGCTGTCTGACCGCCGCGTCGCCCGCACCAAGGACTTCCTCGTACGGCAGGGCGTCAAGGCTGATGCCATTGACACTCAGGCTCTCGGAGAAGAGGAGCCCATGAGCGCCACGCAGGTAAAGGAAGCCGTGGAGCAGGATGCCAATCTGACTGCGGCGCAAAAGAGACAACTCACCGCCAAGGCAGCCGTTCTGGCGCTAGCCCAGAGCCGCCGCGTTGACGTCACCTTGAGCACCACCGGACAGACCTCCGTCCGACAATTCCCGTTCAACGCGGAAGACGCGTTGAACCTGATCAACCCGCGCGGCACCAGCACAGCCAGGCATCGGACCAGACGCAAAGCCCCTGCGAAACGCGCGGTCAGAAAAAGGCGGTAATCGCACATCAGGCGGCAGGCCATCCGGCCTGCCGCGGTCTTCAGCGCGAACAGTGCGCTGGAATTCCCTGCATCAGGCATGGCGAAGGATTAGGGTGTCGGGGTCTTCCTTCGACTCGCCTTCCAGTCGCACGACCACCCAAGCACGCGAAATCCGCGCGCTTGGGCCCGGCGCGCTCCCTCGGACTCGCACAGGATTGCGCAAGGTTGAAGTTGCTTTGCGGGCGATTTTCTACGCGCGTTTGGGAGCATGGCAAAGGAAGCCGCAGGCCGGATGCAGTGGACTTCGGTACACAACTCTCAACCTGCGTGCGTTCACTCGGCAGGCTCGTTCCCGCCCGCTCAGGACGGCAACTCAACAACCGTTCATGAAGATATGAGCGGTTCGGCCACGCAAAAACTCCGTATAATCGAAAAAACTAAATGGCAAAAACCACAAAACTGGAACTGCGGCAGCAGGTGGGGCAACTGATGATCATGGGCTATGACGGGGTGGAAATTGATTCCAGGCTCCGCACCATGCTCAACACGCTGCAACCCGGCGGCGTGATTCTGTTCGCACGCAACATTGAATCACCGCGGCAGACCTGGAAGCTGCTGAAAGATTCGCAGGCGACCACTCCCGTCCCCATGTTCCTCTGCGTGGACCTGGAGGGCGGCAGCGTGGACCGCCTGAAGAACGTGATCGCTCCGGCGCCTTCGGTCCGGGACGTATTCTCGAGCAGCGACCGCAAGCTGTTCCGCATGCACGGCCACCTTCTTGGGCTGGAGGCGCGGGCGCTTGGGTTCAATGTTGATTTCGCGCCGGTGTTCGATCTCGGTCTGGAGCCCTCGCGAACCGTGCTCGGGTCGCGCACTGCATCGGCCGATCCCAAAGACGTGATCGTGTACGCGCGCGAGTGCCTGAGAGGGCTGAAGTCTGCAAACGTCCTCGGTTGTGGAAAGCACTTTCCCGGATTAGGCGAGGCGAACCTCGATACGCATCACGAATTGCCGTCGATTGTGAAACCATTCCGGAAACTCTGGGCTGAGGACCTGCTTCCCTACCGCGAACTTCACCGCCAGATTCCGTTCGTTATGGTGGCGCACGCCGCCTATCCCGAGGTGACAAAGAACAACCTGCCGGCGTCGCTCTCAAAGAAGTGGATGCAAGGCGTGCTGCGTGACAAGATCGGCTTCCGCAATCTCATCATTTCTGACGATCTGGAGATGGGCGGCGTGCTGGCCGCCGGCTCCATTGAAGAGGTTGCGGTGGAAACACTGCGTGCCGGCGCGGACATGTTTCTGGTATGCCACAACCACGACCTTGTCTGGCGAGGGTATGAGGCGGTGCTGCGCGAGGCGGAAAAAGACCGCCGTTTCGCCGCGCATGTTGAGCAGGCGGCAAAAAGGGTGATGTCTCTGAAGCGGCGCTCCACGGCCCTGCGCGGGTTTGCCCGCGAGCCCAAAGAACGCGTGGTCAAAAAACTCAAACAGATTGTGGAGGAATTCACGCAGGTAATTTCCGCCGAATGCCTTGATGACACGCTAAAGACTGTGAAGGCGGAGCGCGCTTGATCGTTGCCGGGGTCATGAGCGGCACGTCCGCTGACGGCATTGATGTAGCACTCGTACGCATCAGCGGAGAAAAGTTAAAGCTTCGCTTGAAGCTCGTGAGCCACAGCCATTTCGCGTACCCGCAGCCGGTTCGATCTGCCATTCTCGGCGCGATGAATGCGTCGCAAATCAGTGTCGCCGAACTGGCGCGGCTGAATTTTCTTCTCGGCGAGCTTTATGCGGACGCGATTTTGCGGGCGTGCAAACCGGCTGGAATCGCCAGACTCGATTTGATTGGCTGCCATGGGCAGACGCTTTACCACCAGGGTCAAAGCGAAAAGTTTCTCGGTCGCCGCATCGCCTGTACCTGGCAGACAGGTGAAGGATCTGTGATCGCCGTGCGTACGGGCGTTCCTGTGGTTTCCGATTTCCGTCCTGCCGACATGGCTGCGGAAGGCCAAGGCGCGCCCCTGGTTCCCTTTCTCGATTACGCTCTGTTTCGCCATGCCCGTACCGGCCGGATCGTGCAGAACATCGGCGGGATTGCGAACCTGACGGCCATTCCAGCCTCGGCGAAGCCTGAAGACGTTCTGGCCTTTGATACCGGTCCGGGAAACATGCTGATGGATCAGCTCATGCAGATGCTGTTTTCACGATCTTATGACCGGAACGGGGCTGTCGCCGCGCGCGGAAAAATACTTCAAGATGTACTTGAAGACTACCTGCGTATGCCCTACTTTAGGCAGTCCCCGCCCAAGACTGCCGGACGAGAAGAATTTGGCCGGGAATTCGCAAGACAGTTTCTAAAACGATGCGGCCGGGCCCGGAGCGAAGACGTAATCGCCACAGCCACAGCTTTGACCGCGACGTCGATTGCCGGAGCTATTCGGCGCTTTGTGCTTCGCCCTGCCTCCAGGCATGCCAACTTTCGCGACTACATAGTTTCCGGTGGAGGCAGCAGAAATCGCACTCTCATGCGGATGCTGGCTGACGAAACGGCCGCAATCGGATTGAAGATGAGAACCGCGGATGAGTTTGGAATTCCCAGCCAGGCCAAGGAGGCTGTCGCTTTCGCTGTGCTGGCCTATCAAACCTGGCGCCGTCAGCCGGGGAATGTTCCTTCGGCTACGGGAGCCACGCGGGCAGTCGTGTTGGGAAAAATCTCCCATGTTTAACCACAAAGGGCACAAAGGAAAGCAGAGATCAAATACATCACCGCTCAATATCCCCTCTCTTCCTTCGTGTCCTTTGTGGTTATTGAGCTGTGTTCTTTTTGTGTGTGGGCTGTCAATCTCCTGTTCCGGCCATCCGCGTCCCGGCACGCTGGTGATGGATATTGAAAGCAGCCCGGTGAATCTCGATCCGCGGGTTGGAACAGATTCGCAGTCTGAACGCATTGCCTCGCTGATTTTTGATCCTCTTGTGCGCAAAGACGACCGCTTCAACCTGCTGCCCTGGGTCGCGCAGAGCTGGGAGACTCCCAACCCGCGCACGTATATTTTTCACCTGCACAAAGGCATTCTGTTTCATGACGGCCGGCCCCTCACCGCCCGCGATGTGAAGTGGACGCTGGATTCGTATAGGAATGGAACCATTGTCAGCATAAGAGCAGCGACGTACCGCCACGTTGTGAAAGTCGACACGCCTGATGATTACACCGCGGTCGTCCATCTGGATGAGCCTGACTCTACGCTGCTCTGGAACCTTTCTGACGGCGCTTTCGGCATTGTCCCTTATGGCAGCGGGAAAGAGCTGACGGTG